>NZ_QRKO01000050.1:0-1253 GCF_003471985.1 Collinsella sp. AM15-2
CGCCAGAAGGGCATGCTCATGCAGCGCGGGCCGCCGCGGCCGCGGGAGAGCTCGGCGGAGGGCACGACGAGAAGGTCCAGGCCCTCCTTGTACAGCACGTCGTTGGTGACGGTGTTGCGCGCGTAGACGCAGATCTTGCCGGGCTCGACGCACAGGGTGTTGGAGCCGTCGTTCCACTGCTCGCGGGAGGCCGCGATCGGGTCGCCGCCGCCGCAGGGGATCAGCTTGACCTGGTCGACGCCGGTGGCGTCCTCCAGGACGTGCTCGAGGGTGTCCTCGATCAGGCGGATGTTCACGTCGCCCGGGTTCTTGCCGGCGGTCAGCTCGTAGACGCGCAGGGTGCCCATGATGGCGGGGTGGATCGTGAACTTATCGACGTCGATCTGGGTGAAGACCGTGTCGAGGTGCATGAAGGCGCGCGAGACGGGGATGTCGAAGGCCAGGATGCGCTCGACCTTGGAGTCGGAGTTCCAGAAGATGTTCTGGGCCATGACGTCGATAGCGGCGGCCTGGGTGCGCTGGGAGATGCCGACGGCGAGGGTCTTCTCGTTGATGTTCAGCACGTCGCCGCCCTCGGTGTGGAACTGGCAGTCGCGGCGGAAGTACAGGGAGACGTCCTTGTAGTCGGGGTGGTACTTGAAGACGTACTTGCCGTACAGGGTCTCGCGGTTGCGGGTGACCGAGTACATGCGGTTGAGGTTGACGCCCTCGCCGACGACCGCGAACGGGTCGCGGGTGAAGTAGAGGTTGGGCATCGGGTCGATGATCAGGTCGGACTCGGACTCGGAGTTGACCAGGGAGTCGAGGGTCGTGGACGCCGTGAGGGGCATGTCGATCTCGGCCTTGGTCATGCCGGCCATGGTCTTCTTGACGAACTCGAGGTTGTCCTCGATGGAGTCCAGCTTCTCGCGGACGATCTGCGGCATCTGCTGGCCGCGGATGCCTGCCTCGGCGATGTACTGGTCGGTGAACTCGGCGCGGGCGCCGGGGACCTGGTCGAACACCTCGGCGACGAGGTTCTCGAGGTAGAGGACCTCCACGCCCTGGTCCCTCAGGATCTGGGCGAAGGTGTCGTGCTCCTGCTGCGCGACCTCCAGGAACGGGACGTCGTCGAACAGGAGTCGCTCGAGCTCGTCGGGCGGCAGGTTGAGGAGCTCGTCGCCGGGACGGTGCAGGCAGACCTTCCTGAGCTTGCCGATCTCGGAAGGCACGTGCAGACCTTTCGTCATGGCCTCCTACCTTTCTTTCGGGCC
>NZ_QRKO01000051.1:0-1084 GCF_003471985.1 Collinsella sp. AM15-2
CTTGCTCCGGGAAGTTCGCGAAGCCCACTTCCCGGAGCAAGGCCACCCCGCCGGGCAAGGCCCCAGCGCGAGACCGTCCCGGATGCCTACCCGCACAGCGTGGCTACGAGCGGGATAGTCAGAATGGAGCAAATGATCGACAGAAACGTGCACTGCATCATGGGGCGTGCATCCTTACCGTATTGAAGGCAGTACAGCGTACCGTTGCTACCCACCGGCATTGCCATATCGAGAACAAGCGTCGCGATAAACATGGGCGTCATGCCGGGCCACAAGCGCGCGACGGCAAGACATGCCACCGGCACGACAACCAGGCGAAATGCCACGGCAGCATAGGCACGCCAGTTGGTGAGCATCTCGAGCGGACGGTACTTGGCGATAGACGACCCCATGAGCAACAATGCCGCAGGAGTGGTCATGGTGCCAACGATGGAAATCGAGTCGCCCAGCACGCCCCAATCGGTCCATCCGGTGAGCACGATCCCAAGCACAGCAGTACTTGCAATGAGACCAGGACTCTTGCAGCAGGCGGCAATATTGCGCATCTGCGTTTTAAGGCCACCACTTATTCCGCTAAATAACATAACGCCGACGGTAAACATAAGAAAGTTTGGGGGGATAAGCGCAATCGATGCATACAACAGCGCTTGTTTTCCCAACACCGCCGAAATAACCGGAAAACCGATAAACCCGGCATTACCGAAAAGCACGGCGAAGCGATACGAGCATTCCGTCCCTTTGGGAACGCGAAGAGCAGCGGTGACAGCAAACGCGATAACGGTCGCCACCACATACATCACAAAGGACAGTCCCATGAGCGAAAACGTATCGGCAATGCTCGGAAGCGTCACATCATCGCCCAGCGCTGACGAAAGCACCAAGCACGGTAGCGCCACCTGCAGCAGCAGATGCGACAGCTCGCGCTCGAACTCCGCTTTCATAAACCCCAGCTTGGCGATACACCACCCCAACAAAATAGGCAACGAAACCGTCAACATCTGGAGCGCCACGCTCGTAAAGCTCATGCTTCCCCCTTATCTATCCCACGAGGGCCGGGGCGCCTGTCTTGTTTTGAGAAGTGGGC
>NZ_QRKO01000052.1:0-328 GCF_003471985.1 Collinsella sp. AM15-2
CTAATCGCCCGAGCTCTTCCGGAACCGCACCTCGCGGCCCGCGGGACCCAGCGCCCATGCGCGCGGTCCGGGCACGAGGATGCCCCCGAGTCACCTCCCCTATGCGCCATGCGGCCCCCAGGGCACGTAGATGAGACCCAGGACACCGTAACGGTGGGCGCCGCCCACCGGTCAGCGGCCAGAGCATGGGGGGCACGCCCGGTCCCGTTCCGAACCCGGAAGCTAAGCCCCATCGCGCCGAGAGTACTGCGGGGCCAGCCCGTGGGAGGCCAGGGCGCCGCTGACCGGTGGACGGCACCGAGCCGTACGCTTGAACTGCAGAAGGGGG
>NZ_QRKO01000052.1:338-912 GCF_003471985.1 Collinsella sp. AM15-2
GAGCCGTACGCTTGAACTGCAGAAGGGGGAGGCCTCGCGGCCTCCCCTTTTTTGCGTTATATGCGATATTTGCCCTATCCGTTTTAGGAGTGCTCGGATTGACGTTAGTCGAGGTCATCGTTGTCATCTGCGTTGGGGTAGAGCCGATCTTTTTGTTTATGTCGCTTTCTGTTGGCGCTCAGTCGACTCTAGGGTTCTGTCGCCACGTATATCCGGACGGTTCTTTTGCTCCTTATTTCCAGTAAATCAGTTAAGGGGTATTGTTTCAATCAAATACACTCCGCCAGCGGGGGCTCTATCTAATTAGTGATAGAGCCCCCGCTGGCGTTTTATAGGTTTGTTAACGTTGTCCTTCTATTTATGACGAGCTAACTAGCAGAGACCGACGAGGGTATAAAGATGCTATGTCTACAGTGGACAGCAAGATTCCCGAGGTCATACGGTCTGTCCATGGTTTATGACCAAATATGTGACTCTGAGCAACTCGGAGCCAGCTAATTCATTTGTGAACAAAATATGGAGTACGGGATTCCCGCCCCCGGCGCCCCTCCGGTCTGGCAATATATCTCCTTGC
>NZ_QRKO01000053.1:0-737 GCF_003471985.1 Collinsella sp. AM15-2
CATGGTGGTGACGGAAGCCACCAAACGGAGGGAACGCCTTCCCGCCATGCAAGCGAACGTCGGTGCAGCCCAAGCCAAATACGATGAGGCCCACTACCGGACAAGCGGCCTTCAGGCAGAATTAAATAAGGCAATCGACGACGGAGCTTCTAACGAAACTATTAAGCAGTTGCGAAGTGAGATCATGTCGGCAGAAAGGCGAGAAAAATCTTGTGAAGATGATCTTCACCACTGCCAACGCCGGCTCGAAAGCCAGGAAAAACAGGTTCAGTATTTCGAAAGTGAGGCAGAGGAAGCCAAAGCCCACATCGATGAGGACGTAGCCAAGCGAGATGCGCTCCTTAGCGATTTGGAAAAGGCGCAAGCGGCCTATGACGACGCCTGCAAGGCATACGAAGAGGCAAAGGCCGCGGCAGACAAGGCCACCTCGCCCGAGATAACGAAACCCGCCGAGACGACAAAACCCTCCAGCTCAGCGCAGCCGGCCGAAACGGCACAGCCCGCCAGCTCGCCCGCGACCGGCAAATACGCTCCATCGAGCTCCACCAAGCAAGCAGATACGACCGCCGGCAAGCTCGCGAACACGGGCGACGCAGCCCCGAGCGCAATCACGCTCGCAGGAATCGTCGCCGCAGGGTTCGGAATAGCCACCGCGGGTGTACGCCGCATCAAGAACTCAAAGTAGCTGCCAGCGGTTATTGTCTTCGCCAATCCACAAGCCCAGAGACAAAAAGAGG
>NZ_QRKO01000054.1:0-208 GCF_003471985.1 Collinsella sp. AM15-2
ATCCTGGTCATCTCCACCCCGACCGACCTGCCCAACTTCGAGCGCCTGCTCGGGGACGGCTCGCGCTACGGCGTGAACCTGTCCTACGCCGAGCAGCCCTCGCCGGACGGCCTTGCGCAGGCCTTCACCATCGGCGAGGACTTCATCGCCGGCGAGCCGTGCGCGCTGGTGCTCGGCGACAACATCTTCTACGGCAACGGCCTGTCCC
>NZ_QRKO01000054.1:218-630 GCF_003471985.1 Collinsella sp. AM15-2
TGCTCGGCGACAACATCTTCTACGGCAACGGCCTGTCCCGCCACCTGACGCGCGCCGTCCAGAACGCCGAGTCGGGCCGCGCCACGGTCTTCGGCTACCACGTGGACGACCCCGAGCGCTTCGGCGTCGTGGAGTTCGACGGGGAGGGCAGGGCCGTCTCCATCGAGGAGAAGCCCGCCGAACCCAAGAGCTCCTACGCCGTCACCGGCCTGTACTTCTACCCGGGCGACGTGGCAGCCAAGGCGCACGAAGTGAGGCCCTCGGCCCGCGGCGAGCTCGAGATCACCACGCTCAACCAGATGTACCTGGAGGAGGGGACGCTGTCCGTGGTGACCCTCGGCCGCGGCTACGCGTGGCTGGACACCGGCACCATGGAGAGCCTGCACGAGGCCGCGGAGTTCGTCCGCGCCGT
>NZ_QRKO01000006.1:0-113410 GCF_003471985.1 Collinsella sp. AM15-2
ATAAAAAGCCTCCCATTTCTCGTGTCCAAGAAATGGGAGGCAGTTCAATGCGGCCCCGCGCTTTTCTTTTAGCGTCGGTCCCTGCGCCGGCGTGCGGCCTATTTCTCCCCCATTTTGGCCATTTTGCCCTCCAAACGGCACTACCGCCGGCAACATCCAGCAGATACGCTGAACCTAGCCGTATAGGCCCTATGAGAACGGGAGCAACCATGGCAGCCTTGTTCACGACCCCCAAACGCAATGACACTACCGCCGGAACCCATGTTGCCGAACCCGACGTTCGCCGTCGCATAGGACTCGCGCACGGCAGCTGGCGCCGCGTGACGCGCCGCATCGTCGTAGGCGCCGTGTGCGCGCTCACGGTGAGCTCGCTGCTCATGCCGAGCGTCTCGCTCGCGGCGGAATGGGTCAAGGTCGGCGAAACCAAATACAACGCCGGCACTGCGGCGGGCGACGAGACCGGCACCTGGTCGTGGGACGGCGCCGACGACTTGAAACTCAACAACTATAACGGCGGCGAGATCCAGGCCGCAGGCAAGCTCAACGTGAATTACTCGGGAAACAACATCGTCACTGCCGACTGGATCGAAGGCATCAAGGCTTCTCATGGCAAGAATGAGAACGCCGAGCTCAATATCCAAGGCGACGCGGGCAGCACGCTCAGCGTGACATCTACTGAGGACGCTATCCTCTCCACGGGTAATATCAACATCGACGGAGCCGGATCCGTCAACGCCACGAGCGCTGGGTTTGATGCCATCGACGCCGAGGGCGATCTCGCTATCAAAGGTTCGGGCAACGTCAACGCCACGGGCGTATCGGATGGCATCAGGGCAAACGGCAATATCACGATTGACGACAGCGGGGCCGTCACCGCCAGGGCTACCAAGGACAAGGGTATCGGAACCGACAAGAACCTCACCATCAAGGGTGGCGGCACAGTCGAGGCAAGCTCAGCCGATGGTGAGGCCATTTGGAGCGGCGGCAACATCAATATCTCGGACGGCAGCCAGGTCAAGGCGAGCTCCGAGAAAGACGCTGCCGTCGAGGCCAAGGGCAGCCTCGCAGCCACAAACGCCTCCCTCAACGTAAACGGTGTTGAATATGGCGTCTATGCCCACAAGGGCATCACCCTCGATCATGCAAACGTGACGGTCCGTGCAGGTAAAGGCAGATACGGTGACGCCATCGCCCTCTTCACCTACCAGGACGACATCGTCGTCAAGAACGGCTCCACCGTGGACGCGTCTGCGGAAGGCGAGGTTTCGGCTGCATTCTCCACCAGAAACGATCGACCCAACGAGAAGGGTGGCCACATCTACATCAGCGACTCCGTTGTCAAGGCCATAGCCCGCTATGTCGAGAACGGCGACGGCCCCATCCCCTACAGCGAAAACCAAGATGGCGAGACGAGGCGCGAACCCCAAGGCGAGAACATCGGCATCATCGCCCAGACCAGCGAGGGCGTCACACCCGCAGTCATCTCGATCACCCGCAGCAAGGTAACGGCCGAAGGATATACAGCGGCAATCTTTGCCCGTGCCATGAGCGCTGACGGCAAGACAATCGGCACCATCAAGATTGAGAACGCCGCCATCCAGACGCCCGAAGGCGGAAAGGTCATTGACTATCACAAGCTCCGTGACGGCATCTACGAGGCAGGCCAAGCCATCGGCACGGGCGACGCCACGGTCGACTCCCTCTATATCAAAGCAGTCGCCAAAAGCACGACCATCGCACCTCCCGAGGTAGCCAAGCCGGAAGACCCCAAGCCCGACGAGACCAAGCAAAACCCCAAGCCTGAGGGCTCAAAGCCGACCAAGGCCGTTGCGGCTTCAACCACGAAAGCCAAGACTACCGGCGTGCTCGCGGCAACCGGCGACACCTCGGGTGCGGCCATCGTGGCAACCGTCCTTGCGGGAACAGCCGCTATCGCCGCAGGCACCATGGCGAGCCGTAAGCGCTCTTAGACGCCTCTGCGCACATGGCAGCTCCCGCGAAGGCCCCGAGCCCCAGCACCGTTTAACAACGCCACCGCCGAGCTCCCCTCCGGCGGTGGCGTTTTCCATATGTGTCCGCAGGGTATGCACGAGATTGTCTTTGGTCTAGCCCAACCTGCATGAGCCGGCGTGCGACAATGGGGGCCGTCGATATCACAACGCCGAGAGAAGCCCGTCATGGAAGCGCATCAAAAGCAGATAACCGTTCATGCACAGCATGCCGAAAGCGCACCAGTCATCTATCTTCCCGTGGTCATGGGCGACGGCACGGAGGTTTATGAACGCTGCCGAGAGCTCAACTGCCCGCCCTTCACGCTTGTCGGCATTGGCAGCCTCAACTGGAATCGCGAGCTGAGCCCCTGGGGATGCGACGGAACCGTGCGCGATGCCGAGCCCTTTGGCGGCCAGGCATCCGGATTTCTCGATGAGCTGTTGAACTGGATAATCCCAGAGGCCGAGTCGTCGCTTCCTCAGCCGCCCACCTGGCGCGGCATTGCCGGCTACTCGCTCGCGGGCCTCTTCGCGCTCTGGTCCCTCTGGCAAACCGACGCCTTTAGCCGCGCCGCAAGCGCATCGGGGTCGTTGTGGTTTCCCGACTTTGTCGATCGCGCCAGCACGGCCCCTTTTGCCGGCAACCCGCAGGCCGTCTATCTGTCGCTCGGCAAAAAGGAAACCAAGACGCCCAACCGCATGATGCGGCACGTACTTGACGACACGCGCGCAATGGAAACGTTGCTCGTTGAGCGCGGCATCCTCACAACACTGGAACTCAACCCCGGCAACCACTTTGCCCAAACCGACCTGCGCATGGCGCGTGGCATCCACTGGATATTGACGCATTAAAAATGGCGCCCGCGCGTACGCATGGGCGCCATTTTTTGATTCAGCTGGACGCAGTTGTTACTCAGCAGCCTCCTCAAGCTCGGAGACATCAAACTCAAAGTCGTTGCCGGGCAGAATGGCATTGAGCACGATGCCCACCAGCGATCCCACGGCAAGGCCCGAGAGCGAAATGGTCACGCCGCCCAGCTCCAACACGATGGCGCCGGCAGTGCTGTACGCAATGCCGAGCGAAAGCACGAGCACCAGGGCGGCCACCAGCACGTTGCGGTTATTTTGGAAATCAACCTGGTTCTCGATGAGGTTACGTACACCAACGGCGCTGATCATGCCGTAGAGCACGAGCGACACACCGCCGATAACGCATGCCGGCATGGCCGCAATGACAGCCGCGAACTTGGGGCAGAACGAAAGCACGATGGCGCAACACGCGGCAATGCGAATCACGCGCGGGTCGAACACGCGCGTCAGGGCGAGCACGCCGGTGTTCTCGCCATAGGTGGTGTTGGCCGGAGCGCCAAAGAGCGAAGCCAGGATCGTGGCAAGGCCGTCGCCGAGCAGCGTGCGATGCAGACCGGGATCGGCGATGTAGTTACGCTCGCAAGTGGAGCCGATAGCCGAGATATCACCGATATGCTCGATCATGGTCGCAAATGCCAGCGGCATGATGGTGATGATGGCCGTCGTGGCAAGACCGCTATCGAACTGCGGCCCAAAGAGTGCAAACACGGTGTTGTCCCACACGACGGGCAAGCCAACCCAGGGAGCGGCTGCGACGCCCGAGAAATCAACCTCGCCGAGCGCAGTCGCAACGGCATAGCTCACCACAACGCCCAGCAGAATCGGCACGATCTTGACCATGCCACGGCCCCAGATGTTGCAGATGACGATCACCGCCACAGCGACAACGGCAACAAGCCAATTGGTCTGGCAGTTGGCGATGGCAGAGCTTGCCAAGATCAGGCCGATGGAAATGACGATGGGGCCAGTCACTACCGGCGGGAAGAAGCGCATAACACGCTTGGCACCAAACGCGCGAAACAGGGCCGCCAGCACCGGATAGAGCAGGCCGGCACAAGCTACGCCCAGGCAGGCGTAGGGCAAAAGCTCGGCCTCGCCGTTGGGCGCGATTGCGGCATAACCGGCAATAAAGGCAAATGATGAGCCCAAAAATGCCGGCACCTTACCGCGCGACAGGAAGTGGAAGAGCAGCGTGCCCAGGCCGGCAAACAAAAGGGTCGCCGAAACCGAAAGGCCGGTGAGCACAGGCACCAGCACGGTAGCGCCAAACATGGCAAACAGGTGCTGCAGGCCGAGCAAGAACATGCGCGGGCGACCGAGCGACGACGCATCGTAGATGGCATCGGCAACGGCGGGCGTCGAGGATTGGGACATGGATGTCCTTTCATAATGGAAGGGCGCCCGGGCATATCGGATTACCTGCCCGAACGATACGATCCGAACCATTGTACGCGATGCATGCCGCTCCGACCACGACGCCCCTGCGAACGGCAGCACTACTTCCAGACACGCTCGGCAATGCGCCTAACCAGCGCAATCTTTGCCCACTGTTCGTCCTCGGTCAGCTTGTTGCCGATCTCGCAGCTGGCAAAGCCACACTGGGGCGACAGGTACAGGTTCTCGAGCGGCACGTACTTTGCGGCTTCGCGGATGCGCTCGACGATAACATCCTCGTTCTCGAGCTCTGCCGCCTTGGTGGTTACCAAGCCCAGCACGACCTTCTTGCCCGGGGCAACGTAGCTGAGCGGCTCAAAGCCGCCGGCGCGCGGCGTATCGAACTCCAGGTAGAATGCGTCGACATCCTCATGTGCAAACAGGTACGGCGCGATGGGGTCATAGCCGCCCTCGAAAGCATAGGTAGAGTGGTAGTTGCCGCGGCACACGTGCGTGTTAATGACGAGGTCGTCGGGCTTGTCCTCGATGGCGGCGTTGTTGAGCGCCACGCCCAACTCGCTCACCCTTTGCAGGTCAACCGGGCTCATGCCAGTCTTGGACACAAAGTCGGTATCGCAGTAAATGCCCCAGGTGCAGTCATCAAACTGGATATTGCGACAACCGGCGGCGTACAGGCCGGCGATCACCGTGCGATAAGCGGCTGCAATTGCGTCGGCAAGTTCCTCATCGGTCTTATAGACGGCGCGCAGGCTCTCCTGCTGGCCATCGCAGCGGTCGAGCGTAACCTCCGAGAACGTCTGGATCGGCGCCGGAATGGTCTGGCGCGCAACCTGACCCTCCCCCTCGAGTGCCTTGATAAACTTAAAGTGCTCGACGAAGGGGTGGTTCTCGCCGCTGATGGGGCCGGTCACCACGGCGGTGTCAGCCGTGGTCTCCTCGTCGTGGAACATATAGCCCGTACGCGAGGTGCGGCGTTCAATGCCGTTGAGCCCCCACATAAAGTCGAGGTGCCAGTAACTGCGACGAAACTCGCCATCGGTAATCACCTGCAGGCCAGCGGCCTTTTGCTTGTCCACCAGGTCGCGAATAGCCTCATCCTCGACGGCCTTAAGCCCCTCGGCATCAAGTGTGCCTGCCGCATAGGCAGCGCGGGCATCCTTTACGGCCTGCGGACGAAGAAAGCTGCCGACGATATCAGCGCGAAACGGCGCGTTCGGTTGAATTGAAGTGCTCATAGATATCTCCCTTTGCATTGGTTGCTTTACTGGGACAGAGTATGAGCGCTCATATAGCCATCGTAAAATATATGTTTATAACAGTTTGATATAGATGCTTCCTATATCAGTTTGGACTGCCATAAAGAGATTTGACCCGTGCAGAACGCAGCAGTCTAGATGTGCTGACGAATCGCTTCGATATAGGCCTGCCCGTAGCGCGTAAGTGTCGTGTTCTTGCGCGTGATGATGCCGATCTCCATGTACTCGTCTACATCGAGCGGAATGGAGATAATGCCGGGGCCGTTAAGTTCATGGCTGATCACGCCCGAACAAACCGTGTAGCCGTTAAGGCCCATGGCCAGATTGAACAACGTCGCACGGTCGCGCACGCGGATATTCTTGCGACGCTCAAAGGTCGAGGTCAGTTCCTCGGAATAATAAAACGAGTTATAGCTGCCCTGCTCATAGGACAGGAACGGGTAGTCCTCGAGATCTTCGAGCGTCACGCTGGCGTGGTCCGCCAGCGGATGGTCGGAGCACACAAAGACATGCGGCGTAGCGCAGAAGAGTCCTTCGAATACGAGCTCGTTGGCCGCCAGCATGCGCTCGATGACCTCGCGATTGTGCTCCGACAGATACAGGATGCCGAGCTCGCTTTTCATATGCGCGACGTCCTCGATAATCTCGTGGGTCTGCTCCTCGCGCAGGGTAAAGTCGTAGCGCGCGGCATCGAACTCGCGGATCACATCGACAAATGCATTAACGGCAAAGGAATAATGCTGGCAGCTCACACTAAAGTGCGGCACCTGCTCGGACGTGCCTTTGTACTTGCCCTCGAGCAGGTCGGCCTGGTCGAGCACCTGGCGCGCGTAGCCCAAGAAGGTCTCGCCTTCCTCGGACACAATGACGCCCTTGTTGGTGCGCTCAAAGATGTGTACACCCATCTCGTTTTCGAGATCGCGAATTGACGCGGTAATCGAAGGCTGCGACACAAAGAGCCGGCGCGAGGCCTCGGTGATGCTGCCGCATTCGGCAACTTTGACGACATATCTGAGCTGCTGGAGCTTCATGGCTTTCTCCCTAGACGTTCGTGACGTCGAAACCCGTCGCGTCCATCTGACGCATAAACGACGGCATCTCCCCCGTCGCGGCGCAGGCGGCAATCTGATGCAGAGCCCCGGCAACCGCATCATCTGCCGCAGCGCCGATATGCCAGCGCGCGGCAGCCGTGACGGCCTCGTTGGCATTGGCGACTGCAACGGAATTGGGAACGGCATCGATCATGGGCAAATCGTTATCGGAATCGCCGAATACGGCCACCTCGTCGGGCGTCAGGCCCAAAGCGCGCGCCAGCTCCAGCGCAGCACAGCCCTTGTCCCAGCCGGTCGGAAGAACGTCGAACAGGCGCACGCGGTTGTTGGGAAACACGAGCGAGAGCTCCGGCACCTCGGCGGCAACACGCTCGCGCAGCTCGGCGAGCTCCTCGCGCGAACGGGCACTCCAGATATTCGCCTTGTATACCGGGGCATCGTCAACGACAGGGCGACAGGGAGCCTCTTCGCCCTTGAGCCACGCGTTGCCGCCTGACTCCATGGCGCGACGCACACGCTCGGGATCGCTTGTCACGCAATAGGCGTCGTTGTCCCAAAAGTCATCACCCAGACGGTAGACCTTCAAATAGGTATCGTCGGTCTCTTGCTCCAGGTAGTCGGCCAGGCGCATAAGGGCATCGTTATCAGTTGCGCGCGAGGCAACCGCCTCGCCATCGACAAACATCACCTGGCCGTTGCAAAACGCACCGGTCGAGAAGCACTCGGAGCGATTGCGGAACATCCAGCTCATCGCGGACGGCTGGCGACCCGAAACCGGGCCAAAATGCAGGCCCGCCGCCTGCATGGCATGAATGCCCTCGATGGCGCAGTCGCTGGCGCCATCGTGTCCAGCAGGAATCAGCGTATCGTCCATATCGGTCAGCACAAGTTTGATCATAAGGTCCCCTCGGTCATTCTTTATCCCGTCTATTGTAACGACCTGCCAATAAGGGACAGGTTTATCTTGGCAGGTTTTATCTGGGAAAATGCAGCGCCCCTGTTGCCACCTGCCAAAATAAACCTGTCCCATATTGGCAGGTGCGCTAGTATAGGGAACAACAGATTCGATGCGGGAGTGCCGGCGGCGCAAACCACAAGGCTGAGAGGGCATAGGGCCCAATCCTTTGAACCTGTCAGTTAATGCTGGCGTAGGGAGCATGCCGCCTTTACAGGGGCGCTGTCTATGCACAGCGCCCCTTTTCTATGCCAAGGAGGCATGTGCAGTGATTGATTCGGAACAGCTTAAGCAACATATGGTCAAGGCCGTAGAGGAGATTCGAGCCACCAATCCGATGGCCGGCTCTATCACCAACACGGTGACGATCGACTTTGTCGCCAACGCGCAGCTCGCCGTGGGCGGTTCGGCCGCCATGGTCTATCTGCCCGACGAGGGCGAGGCGCTCGTTGCCGGCGGCGGCGCCATCTATCTCAACATGGGCACGCTCTTCCCCATCTACGAGCAAACGATTCCCCGCGCGGCCAAGGCGGCACACGACGCCGGCAAGCCCTGGGTGCTCGATCCGGTGGGTCTGGGCATCGGTAGCCTGCGCACCAAACTGGTAAGCGTGCTCAAGCAGTACAAGCCCACCATCGTGCGCGGCAACGCCTCCGAGATCATCGCGCTCGCCGGCCTGTGGGGTCTTGAGGGCGAGGCGGCCGATCTGAGCCGCGTACGTGGTGTCGATACCACCGACACGGTCGACGCCGCCCGCGATGCCGCCGTGGCGCTCGCTCGCTACACCGGCGGCGCCGTTGTGGTCTCGGGCGAAGTCGACCTGATTACCGACGGCACGACCGTGGCCAAATCCCACGGCGGCAGCCCGCTCATGTCCAAGATCACCGGCTGCGGTTGCTCGCAGGGCGGCGTGCTGGCCGTGTACGCCTGTGCTACCGATCCGTTTACGGCAGCAGTCTGCGGCACCGCCGTCTACAACGTTGCCGGCACGCGTGCCGCCGCCGTCGCCGATGCCCCGGCAAGCTTTAAGGTCGCCTTTATCGACGAGCTCTACCGCGCAACCGCCCAGGATATTGCCGACAACCGACTCGAGCTCGAGGAGGCATAAGCCATGTCCGAACCCGCAACCAATGCCGGCATGAACACGCTCGTCGCCGTGGCCATCGCCCCATGCGGCACCGGCGACGAGCTGTCCGCCGAGGTCGCCGAGGTCGTGCGCGTCATTCGCGAGAGCGGCCTTCCCAACCGCACCACCTCGATGTTCACCGAGATCGAGGGCGACTGGGACGAGGTCATGCAGGTCGTGCGCGACGCGACCTTTGTGTTAGCGAGCGAGGGCATCCGAACCGAAGTCGTGCTCAAAGCCGATATTCGACCTGGATTTACCGACACCATGACCGGCAAACTCGAGCGCATGGAAGCGCAGATCAAAAAGCAGGAGGAAGCACGATGAGCATCCGCGACAACCTTGATATCTCGGCCTATCTGGTGCTCGGCCCCGAAAACACCCTCGGACGCCCCGTGGGCGATGTGGTGGCCCAGGCGCTCGACGCCGGCTTTACCTGCATCCAGGTGCGCTCCAAGGTGGCAAGCGCCCGCGAGATCATCGCGCTGACCGGCGGCGCCGCGCAGGCAATCGCACAGGCTGGCAAGACCGGTCAGGTCGCTTTGCTGATCGACGACCGCCTGGACTGCGTACTCACCGCGCGCGAGCAGGGCATTGCTGTCGACGGCGTGCACGTGGGCCAGAGCGATATTCCCGTCGAGGTCTGCCGCAAACTTTTGGGCCCCGATGCCATCGTGGGCCTTTCGGCCCGTTGCGAGGAGATGCTCGAGTACGTCAAGACCGCCGACATGAGTTTGGTCGACTACCTTGGCATCGGCCCGCTCCACGAGACCGAGACCAAGCGCGACTGCGGACGCGCGGCCGATGGCTCTATCATCACCAAAAGCTTTGAGGACCTGGCCGCACTCCACGCGGCAAGCCCCGTGCCCATCGTGGTGGGCGGCGGCGTCAAGACGGCCGACCTGCCGCAGCTTAAGGCCACCGGCGTCGACGGCTTCTTTGTGGTGAGCGCCGTCTGCAGCGCCGATGATCCCTACGCCGCGGCCAAGGAGCTCGTCGACACCTGGCAGCAGGCATAGGCATAGGCCGAACAGCTGATTCGCAGCCTCATATCTTCAATAGCGGAAAGCGCATCCCAGTTTGGACCTCCATTCCGGGATGCGCTTTCCATATAGAGGCTCAACGGGAAACCGCATCCCAGTCTGAACGCATATTCCGGGACGTACTTTCCGAAACCCCACCGCTTGGGAAACTGTAACCCGTTCTGAGCGCTCATTCTGGGACGCGCTTTCCGCCGAGTCCACGGCAGCTTGCCCTACCCCGCCAGATACGATTCCAACGCCGGCAAGGTCGCCTCCGCATCGCGGCGACCAATCTGGTAGATGCGTTCAAGTTCATCGGGCTCGCGACACAGCGACGGCACCTTCACCGATTCGCTCGGCCGCACCACAAAGATCTCGCCGGCAGCCTCGCGACGTGCCAGGTCATCGAGCGTGGCATTGTAGACCTCATGTCGACGCTCAAGCGCTGCGACAAACTCCGGATAGTGACGGAACACGCGACGCAGCATGGGCATCACGCTGTTGGGCTGCTTCACAAAGCCCGCCGGCTGCGTGAGCACCACGATATTGCGGTCATACCCCTGCGCAAACAGCCATGCACTGGGAATAGAATCGGCCACGCCACCATCCAGATACTTATGCCCGTCAATAGCAACGGGACGCGTCGCCACGGGAATCGCCGACGATGCCCGGATCCACTCGATATCCCGCTCGTCGCCATAGGGCAGGTCGTGGTAGACGGCCTTGCCCGTCTCGATATCGGTACACACGCACGTAAACCGCATGGGGCAGGCGCGATACGCCTCCAGGTCGATGGGATCGCGCTCGATGGGCACCTCGTGATAGGCAAAATCGGCATTGAACATATCGCCGGTTCGCAGCCAGCTGGTCACGCTCGCATAGCGTTTGTCGGTGCAATAGACCTTGTTATAGCGAATGGCGCGGCCGATCTGGCGCGATTTAAAGTTGTAGCCAAATGCCGCGCCCGCCGAGACGCCCACCATATGGTCGCAGGTCAAACCGTGCTCCATCCAAACGTCGAGCACGCCCGCCGTATACATACCGCGGTAGCCGCCTCCCTCGAGCGCCAGCCCCACCGTGCTCGTCATATTTGACTGTGCCATGCGACCATCTCCGTTCCTGCGTTTTAAAACGGAACAAGTATACCCATCAACAAATATCGTCTCAGTCGCATTTTCATCGAACATCGTCGCGTTACCGTTTGGCGAATAATGGCCGCCCGCAACATGGGCACCCCTACATAATTCCATACACTTGTTTATACTACTCAGTAGTTATCAGCCGAGAGCACGAACCGACAAATAAACCCAACGACGCAGCAAGGCGGGGGCTTGGAAACACGCAAGGCGTTGAGCAGCAACGCATGTGCACAACGAGCTCGCCCGACGCAATCCGCCCCGACCTCAGAAAGCCGCTTACAGTATGGATAACGCCAGCAATAATACCGAAACGCTCGAAAAGACCATCCGTGACCTTCTGGAGCGTCAGGACGATCTGATCAGGACCGCCTTTACCGACGAGCTCACCGGACTTGGCAACCGCGGCGGCTTTACCCGTTCCTTAGAGGAACTCTGGGAGCAGGAACTGCCCGTGACCATGGCGTTTATCGACATCGATAACCTTAAGCACTGCAACGACATCTTTGGACATGACGAGGGCAACCGCTATATCTTGCAGGTGAGCCTCTATCTCAAACTGTATATGAAGGTGGACGAGGCGGCATTTCGTCTGGGGGGCGACGAGTTCGCCATCCTATCTACGATTGCGACCGAGGACGACCTTGCCGAACGTCTGGAACACTGCCGAACGGTGCTGCTCGAAAACAACGCTTCCAAGATGCCTCACTCGTTTAGCTACGGAGTGGCACACGCCGACCCCGCCCTGGGCGAAGCCCCCAATCGCTTGACGAACGATGCCGACCATCGCATGTACGACTACAAGCTACGTCATGCCGTGCACCTTGATCGACGCAATATCGCACAAGCCCACACCGACGACTTCGAAATAAGCGATCGCATTTTCGACGCCCTTTCGATGCTCAACGAAGGCCGATATTTCTTTATCGAGAACTTGGACAAACATCGAACCCTTTGGTCACAAGGCGCCTTGCGCGATCTTGGTCTTCCTTCGGAGCATATAGACAACTGCCACGATTACTGGAAAACGCGTGTCCATCCCGATGACCTTGAGGCCTATACCAACGACATCGACCAAATCTATGACGGCTCCAAACATCGCCACGTCATGCAGTACCGCGTGCGCAATGCCGCCGGCGACTACATCCTCGGCCGTGCTCGCGGGTTTCGTATCGACGGCGACGGAAATGTCCCCTCGCTCTATGTCGGCGAGCTCGTCAACCACTCGCTTGCCGAGACCGTCGACGCCGCCACGGGCCTCGGAATGCAGCGCACGCTGATCAACGCTATCGATGCCTGCCGTCGCGACCATTGCAAGACGGGGCTTATAGCAGTGCGCGTTCGCGGCACGGCAAAGCTCAACGAGCTCTACGGGGCCGAGGCCGTCGACAACATGCTCGCCGAATACGCAGGCCGCATGCTGTCGATTACTCGCGGCAGGAGTCGCGTCTTCCGCTCACGCAACGCCCAGTTCGTCGTGCTTAGCAACAATTTGGATCACGAAGCATTCGAGCAACTGATCCAACATCTCAAAGAGGCCGTTTTCGCTCCCGTTCGAATCGCGGACGACACCATTACCCCCGTCTGTCTTGTCGTTCCGGCCTTTTACGAGCACCTGACCAATCAAACGGCCGCCGTTTTAGGCGAACTCGACCGTCGCATTCGCACGGCCGGCGGGCTTGTTCCCAACGACAGCCTCCCCATACCCGAGGTGGAGCGCAAAAGCGCCATCGCCGAACGCATCGATTCGCTCACGGGTCTCTATCGACCCAGCGAGTTTATGCGCCGCGCCAACGAATTTCTCGAGACAAGGCGCAACGGCGCCTGGTGTATCGCCACCGTCGATATGGGACACATGCGACTGTTCAACGAATGGCACGGACAGGCCGAGGGCGACCGCATGCTCGCCGATGTGGGCACGGTCCTCAAGGACATCGAGAATGCCAACATGGGCGTCGCAGGGTACTGGGGCCAAGACGACTTTTGCATACTCATCCCCTTTGAACACGACACCGTCCATCAGATCTATAGCCGCGTTCGCCAGGCCGTGGCCAAGTATGATGACGGCGTGGGATTCTGGCCGTCCATGGGCGTCTACCCCATCGACTCCAACGAGAAAATCACCATCGATGCGCAGGCCAAGGCCATGTTTACCAATCGGCGCGCAAAAAACGACTTTAAGGAGCGCATTGCCATTTTCCGCCCCGAGGAGTACGAGCGCGAAATCGCGTTCCACCGCACGCTGACCGAATTCCAGTACGCGCTCTCCAACGGCCGTATTACCTACTACCTGCAGCCCCAGGTCGACATGGAAACCGGCGAGATCATTGGCGCCGAAGCGCTCACGCGCTGGATCGACAAGGATGGCTCCCTCATTTCGCCCGCCACCTTTATCCCCGCTCTCGAAGAAAGCGGTTTTGTGGTGACGCTCGACAAATATGTTTGGCAGGGCGTTGCCTTGTGGCTGCGCGAGCGCATCAATCGGGGGCTTCGCGTGGTTCCGATCTCGCTTAATGTGTCGCGCGTGGATATCCTCGCCTGCAACGTTGCCGAGCATATGGGAGCGCTCGCCGCCCAATACAACCTGCCGCCCGAGCTCATGCGCATCGAGATCACCGAGACAGCTTATACGGGAGAGTCCGAGGCCGTGGATAAACTAACGGCCGACCTGCACACCCGCGGCTTCTCGACCTATATGGACGATTTTGGCACCGGCCAGTCCACGCTCGCGATGCTCAAGAACGTCAACGTCGACGTCATCAAGCTCGATCGCACGTTTGTGCCCGATAACGGCGATGAGGGCCGCAGCGTGCAAATCATCTCATCAATGCTCGAGATGGCGCAGTCACTCCATCTGCCCGTTGTGATCGAAGGCGTCGAGACGGACAAGCAGGCAAACATGCTGCGCCACATGGGCGCCCGCTACGCTCAGGGATTCCTCTACTACCGCCCCATGCAGGCGGAGGATTTTGAGGCATTGCTCGATGGTGGCGACAACAACTAATACGCTCGCACGCAAACGCCACCGTCGAGGGGAGCGTTTGTTCCCATGAGCTAACTAATACTCCAATCTAAACCGAATTGGGAGTAAGATACAAACCATTGTTCCATCCAAGGAGGCAATCCATCATGAACGAGTCGTATCGCCTGGGCGAGCAATCAATCATCGCTCATCTTCAGCGACTTGCGAACGGGGCCTCAACCACCGAGCTCGATGTTGCCGCGCTGCCCCCGGAGCTGCGTGCCATCGGTGAGCAACTGCAGAAAACGCTCGCCATCCTGCAACAAGAACGCGAGCTGCTTGAGCACGGCGCCTATATCGACTCGCTCACCAATCTTGGCAACCGTGGCGGACTCGACCGCCATGTCGATCAGCTCTGGCGCAAAGGCACCCCCTTCACCTGCGCCTATATCGATATCGACCGCCTTAAGCATTGCAACGATAAGTTTGGCCACGCCGAGGGCAATCGCTACATTCTGAGCATCTGCCGCGCACTCACCGAGACGATGGAGCACGATGAGTTGCTGTTCCGTATCGGTGGAGACGAATTTGTACTTATATCCCCCACGACAGACGAAGCCGAGCTCGAGCAGCGCCTGGAGCGGACGCGTGCCAATCTTATCGAGGCAACATCGGACGGCAAGGCGCCCATGATCGCCAGCTTTAGCTTTGGCTGCTCGCGCGTCGACCCACTTGCAGGCGATACGCGTCGCCAGATGACAAAGGACGCCGACCGCAAAATGTATCGCTACAAGCTCATGTACCGTGTGCAACAACCGGAAGAAGGCGATGCGCTGCAACACCCGATCACCGAACAACCCCCCTGCAACGAGCGAGTGTTCCAAGCGATCTCCATGAGCTCCGAGACACGCTATCCGTTCATCATTAACCTCGACACCGGCGAATCGCAATGGTCGGTTAATGCCGTGCGCGATTTTGACCTACCCTCCCAGCATCCCTACAACTCGCTCGATATATGGCTTGCCCGTGTTCACCCCGAGGACCGCGACAACGTACGTGCCGAGCTCGATATGGTGGTAAACGGCACGTGGCACTTCCACTGCATGCAGTATCGCGTCATGAATACCGCCGGAAAATACGCGCTTTGCGACTGCACGGGTTACCGCCTGGACGGCACCGATACCGAGCCCAACATGTATGTGGGCATTGTCACCAACCGAAGCTTGGCAGATACGACCGATTCCGTGACCGGTCTGGGCGATATCCATGCCCTGGTCAACGCCATTGGCGAGATGCGTCGCGTGGCACGAAACGCAGGCTTGATCGCCATTAAAATCGACGAAATCGCACAGGTCAATGCCCGCTTTGGCTTTGATGCAGGCGACCGCGTTTTGGCAGAAAGCGCCGCCTGCCTCATGGATTGCTCGCGCGGCAAGGGTCGTCTGTTCCGCTCGACCGGACCGATGTTCGTGGCGCTCTTTGACGAGCTTGATCCCGAAGAGACCGACGCGGTTGCAGACGAAATCGAACGGTTCTTGGGATCGCCCGTGCTCCTTGGCTCATTTGAATATCAGCCGCCCCTTCGCGTGGCGACGCTTCATCTGGACGCCGTCGACCGACAGCCCGTTTCCATTTTGAACGAACTCAATGCGCTGATTAAAGAGGCGCCGCAGGTACCGGGCACCAAGCTGGACTAGCGTTATGGGGCGCATGATGGTTAATTTCCGATCTCAGCCGAACACATTGGGCAAATAGGTCGTACCCGCAGTTAGCCGAACGTCCCCGCAGTCCCTCCCGGGGCCCGGGGGCACCGTTTCGATACTCTTGGTTTACTTTGCCTGATGCAAATAAGTGCTCAACAAGATAGAACCTATCCCCCGCCACGGATATGCCCTCGAGTAAATCTGTTAAGCCAAGCCTACCAAATTCTATTGACAATTGGCTGCATTGGTCCATTTTGTCGTCCAGCCACTTCCGCTGGCTATCGCCTCATAAACACAAACCTAACGAGCCGCACGAACGACAAAGAGGCCAAGCTGAACAGAAGTAGAACCAAAACTTCAAAAACGCTGGTATTCCAATCGCGTACCCAGCCCTCTACCGCCCACAAGAAAAACAGCAGCCCCATCCATAACGTCACAGAAGAAATCAGCTTTGCGTAAGGGCGTATATCAATCTCGCTCTCCCTTTTTGTGACATCATATCCAGCAATTGAGCAGAGCCATCTTCCTCTTCGGTATTGGATTGAAAGGACAATCAAGGCAATCGAAGTCATCAAGCAAACAGCATCCTCTGTTTCCATAGAGTTTCCTTTGCTTTCCATCCTAGTTACGCATTCACAATCGAATCAAACCAAGTATGAATTACTCGATAGCAACCTCCTTAGTATAAACCATAGCCGCCGCAGCAGCCCGCCTTCCAAGGCCTCAAAGCTCGCCATCGAGGGCGACCCGCCCAGACCCCTTACAATCTGCTCGCACGAGGCCCCGCACTCCAACATCCTCTGGACCGTATCCCGCTCGTACCTGGTGAGCGTGCCTGCCGTGGGCCCTCGGGGCCGGCATCGTGCCCCACGCCATCTGCCCGCTCGTGCGATAATCCTCTGCAGAGGTCACCGACAGCAGAGGGAGTTTGTGATGAAGGTTCTTTTGGTCAATGGCAGCCCCAAGGCAAACGGCAACACCGCTCGCGCGCTCGCCGAAGTCGCCGAGCAACTTAAAGCCGAGGGCATCGACAGCGAGGTATTCCAACTGGGCGCCAAGCCCATCCGCGACTGCATCGGTTGCGGTCAGTGCGGCAAGCTTGGCGGTCGCTGCACCTTTGACGACGACGTGGTGAACGAGCTCATCGCTGCCGCCGAGCAGGCAGATGGCTTTGTCTTTGGCTCCCCCGTCTACTATGCGCATCCCAGCGGACGCATCCTCTCGGCTCTCGACCGCGCATTCTATGCTGGCAGCAAGGCCTTTGTGCACAAGCCGGGTGCCGCGGTCGCCGTCGCCCGTCGCGGCGGCACGTCGACCACCTTCGATGTACTCAACAAATACTTCACTATCAACCAGATGCCCGTGGTGGCCTCCACATACTGGAACAACGTCTTTGGTGCCATGCCGGGCGAGGCCGCCCAGGACGCCGAGGGCCTTGCCACCATGCGAAACATCGGTAAAAACATGGCCTGGCTGCTGCGTTGCATCGAGGCGGGAAAGGCCGCCGGCATCGAAGCCCCCGAGGCCGATCGCGAGCGAACCAACTTTATTCGGTAGAACGGCGGAACATAAATATGAACGTGCAAATTTTCGGGACTAAGAAGTCCTTCGATACCAAGAAGGCCCAGCGTTATTTTAAGGAGCGCCGCATTAAGGTGCAGTTTATTGACCTTAAGGAAAAAGAGATGAGCAAGGGCGAGCTCACGAGCGTGATGCAGGCGGTCGGCGGCATCGACAAGCTGCTCAACCCCAAAGCCAAGGACGAGGAGACACTCGCGCTCATCCAGCACCTTACCCCCAGCCAGCGCTTCGACAAGCTGCTCGAGAACCAGCAGGTTTTGGCCGAGCCCATCGTACGCAACGGCAAGAAGGCCACCGTCGGCTATTGTCCCGATGTGTGGGGAGCCTGGGAGTAGCCTGTGTTATTTGTCGGCGCGTGGGTATAAGAGCAGGCGTTTGGCATAAGATTCAACTGTAAGCCATGTCTAACAAAGGAGGGCACATGCCCAACAAACCCGTGAAGATCATCATGCTTACCGGCTACCTCGGTGCCGGCAAGACCACGCTGCTCAACCACATCCTCGCCAACGACGGCGGCATCCGTGCTGCCGTGATCGTCAACGATATCGGCGAGATCAACGTCGACGCCAGCCTCATCGCCGACGGCGGCCTTTCCGAGACCGACGACCTCATCCCGCTCACCAACGGCTGCATCTGCTGCACGCTTTCGGACGACCTGGCCAACCAGCTGCAGGGCATCGCCGATTCAGGCAAGTTCGACTATATCATCATCGAGGCTTCGGGCATTTGCGAGCCTATCCCCATCGCCTACACCATCTCGAGCTTCTGCGACGAGGCCAAGGTGGGCGGCGAGCCCAAGCTCGCACTCGACAACATCGTGGCCGTGGTCGACTGCGCCCGCATGTACGACGAGTTCAACGGCGGCCGCGACCTGCTGGCTGAGGATATCGACGAGGACGACATCGAGAGCCTGCTCATCCAGCAGATCGAGTTTTGCTCCACGCTGATCCTCAACAAGACCGATACCGTGAGCCCTGAGCAGATCGCCGAGCTCAAGGCCATCGTGCGCAGCCTGCAGAAGGACGCCGTGATTGTCGAGGCCCAAAACGGCGAGGTCCCCATGGAGGAGCTGCTCGACACCGACCGCTTCGACTTTATGCGCGCCTACAACTCCGCCGCCTGGATCGAGGCCATGGAGCATCCCGAGGAGCACGACGACCCCGAGGTGCTCGAGTACGACATCGAGACCTTTGTGTACTCGCGCCGCAAGCCGTTTGACCTGCAGAAGTTCACCGATTTTGTTGAGCAGGAGTGGCCCGACGAGGTCATTCGCGTCAAGGGTCCGCTGTGGCAGACCGGCAATCCGGACATGTGCTACATGTTCGAGCAGGCCGGCCACCAAATGCGCCTGATGGAGAACGGTCTGTTCGTTGACTCCGCGCCCGAGGGCGAGAAGCAGAAGATCATCGACGAGAACCCCGAGATCATGCAGATTTGGGACGACGAGACGGGCGACCGCATGACGAGCCTGTGCATCATCGGCCGTCACATGGACAAGGATGCGCTCATCGCCTCCCTCGATGCCTGCCTGACCGACTGGCACCGCGCCTAGATTTATCCAAGCGGGCATTTTTCCGCCTACGTAACCGCCAAACCACCACGAAGGTGCCCTTCGTGGTGGTTTTTCGTTCTGAGCCAAGGAGATTCATGTTCAACATTGTGCTGTATGCGCCCGAGATTCCGGCCAATACGGGCAATATCGGCCGCACCTGCGTGGTTACCGGCGCCCGCCTGCATCTGGTGGAGCCGCTGGGGTTTTCGCTCGACGACAAGACGGTGCGTCGCGCCGGCCTGGGCTACTGGCAAAATTTGGACGTGACGACCTATGCCGGCTGGGAGGATTTCCTTGCGCGCAACGGCCTCTCCCCCGCCGACGAACGCCTGCATCTGCTGACCAAAAAGGCGCGCCGCACCTATGCGCAAAGTACCTACCGCGACGGTGACTTTTTGGTCTTTGGCAGCGAGAGCTCGGGGATTCCCGAGCCACTGCTTGCCGCGGCGCCCGAGCGCTGCGAGCGCATCCCCATGTTGCGCGATTGCGACTCGCTCGAAAACGCCGACGCCTGGGAGGCCCACGAGGAGTCGCTCGGGCATACCGAGGACAGCCACGAAGCCATCCTTCGACAGGATATCTGCGGCAACTTCGTCGACCCGGACGACTACCGCATCAGCGCTCTCAACCTCTCTAACAGCGCCGCCATCGTCCTCTACGAGGCCCTGCGCCAAACAGGCTTTCCGGGAATGTGACAAAGGAACTGTCCCTTTGTCACATTCGGTTATAGGTAGCGGCCGGTGATGCTTGCGGGGCAGGCCACGATGTCGCCCGGCGTGCCGGTGCAGACGATTTGTCCGCCTGCGTCACCGCCGCCCGGGCCCATGTCGATCACGTAATCGGCGTTACGGATAAGGTCGAGGTCGTGTTCGATCACGATAACCGTGGCGCCCTTGGCAACGAGGCCATCAAACACGCTCAGCAGCACCTGAACATCGAGCGGATGCAGGCCGATCGTGGGTTCGTCGAATACAAATACGGCATCGTCCTGCACACGGCCCATCTCGCTTGCAAGCTTAAGGCGCTGTGCCTCGCCGCCCGAGAGCGCCGGCGTGGGCTCGCCGAGTGTGAGATAGCCCAGCCCCAGGTCGTGCAGGGTCTGCAGACGCGTCTGAACTTTCTTGAGTCCCAGTGTGGCGTCGAGGGCCTCATCCACGCTCATATCCATGAGCTGCGGCAACGTAAGCAGGCTGCCGTCCTTGCCCTCGCGATGAATATGCGAGGCCGCGTCTGCATAACGCGAGCCGTGGCATGCAGGGCAGACGATCTCGACATCGGGCAAAAACTGCACGTCGAGCGATATCGAGCCCGTGCCATCGCACGTAGGGCAGCGCAAAGCGCCAGTGTTGTAGCTAAAGGCACCCGCTTTATATCCTGCCGCCTTGGCCTCGGGCGTACGGGCGAAGGCGCGGCGCAGCTCATCATGGATGTCGGCATAGGTCGCTACCGTCGAGCGTACGTTGGCGCCGATGGGCGTGGCGTCAATCAGGTTGGCGCGCGCGATGCCCTCGGCATCGACCCAACGCACGTGCCTTGGCAGGCGCTCACCGGCTGCCTGTGCCTTGAGCGCCGGGATGAGCGTCTCGAGCACCAACGTCGTCTTGCCCGAACCCGAAACGCCCGTCACCGCGACAAGGCGGCCGCGCGGGATATCGACTTCGAGCGGTTTGACGGTATGGATGGCATCGGTCGCCATGTGGATATGGCCTAGGTCGAACATTTCGTCGTCAGCCACCTGCGGGCGCAGACGCTTGGGGTCCGAGCGCAAGAACGGCGCGATGCGGCTGCCCTGCGATTGCTCGACCTCACATACCGTACCGGCGGCGATTACATGGCCGCCGCCTGCTCCCGCAACGGGGCCCATCTCGACCAGATAGTCGGCTTCTGCCAGCACGCGCGTGTCGTGGTCGACAACAACCACGGTATTGCCGTCGACCACCAGATCGCGCATCACGCCCACCAAGCCGTCGACATTGGCAGGATGCAAGCCGATCGAAGGCTCGTCCAGCACATACAGCACGCCCGTCGATCGGTTACGCACCACGCGGGCGAGCTGCACGCGCTGACGCTCGCCCGTGGAGAGCGTGGCACCGGCGCGGTCGAGTGGAAGGTAATCGAGGCCCAGATCGACCAGTCGACGGGCCGTGCTCAAAAACGAATCGCAGATATCCGTCGCCATGGGCTGCATCTCGGCCGGCAAGGATGCGGGCACCCCGCGCACCCACTCAATCGCCTCACCCAGCGTCATAGCCGCGGCCTGCGCCAGATTGATACCGCGCACCTGGGGATGGCGTGCGGCCTCGGAGAGACGCGTGCCGCCACAGTCACGGCATGGCCCCTCGCGCAAAAAGCGCGCCACGCGCTTGAGGCCCTTGTCGTCCTTAACCTTGGCGAGCGCATTCTCGACGGTATAGACAGCGTTGTAATAGGTAAAATCGAGCGGCGTGGCGCCCTCGCCGTTTTTGGGAACGTAGAGAATGTGCTTTTTAACCGCCGGACCGTGGAACACGATGTCGCGCTCTTGAGGCGTGAGCTGGTTAAACGGCACGTCGGTGCGCACGCCCATCTCGCCGGCTACCTGCTTCATCAGATCCCACATGAGCGTACCCCAGGGAAGCACCGCGCCTTCGTTGATGGTCTTTGACTCGTCGGGCACCAGGCTCGCTTCGTCCACCTCGCGCATGACACCGGTGCCGCCGCAGGTAGGGCACGCACCGCAGCTGTTAAAGGCAAGGTCCTCGGCACTCGGCGCGTAGAACTCGCGGCCGCATGCGGGGCACGTGAGCGACAGGCCCGCAGCCACGTTAAGGCTCGGCTCCACACGCGCCCCGCAATGTGGGCACACGTGATGGGCACAGCGGCTAAAGAGCAAACGCAGACTGTTGTTGAGCTCGGTCATGGTACCAAAGGTCGAGCGCACGCCTGGCACACTGGGACGCTGATGCAACGCGAGTGCCGCCGGTACGTGCAATACCTCGTCCACCTGGGCGTGCTCGGCCTGCGTCAGGCGACGTCGAGTATAGGTGCTGAGCGCCTCCAGGTAACGGCGCGAGCCCTCGGCATAAAGAACTCCCAGCGCCAGCGAGCTCTTGCCCGAGCCCGACACGCCGGCAATGCCCACGAGCCTCCCCAGCGGAATATCGATATCGATGTCCTTGAGATTGTGGACACGTGCACCGCGCACCTCGATAGCCTGCGGGCTCATCTTCTGTTCCGTCACCTTTATCACCCTACTCATGCCATAAAACGCGGTCGCGGATATACTCGCCCAGCATGGGCACGGTAAACCGCACAAGGCCGTATCCGGCGGCCTCGATGACGCGCTCGCGAATCAGGCTTGCGCGATATTTACTCGCCCAGCTCTGGGTACGGTCGCAGCGCTCAATGATATCCGCCGTGCGCGTCGGCTTGTCCTCGTCAACCGCCATAGCCTCGATAAAGAGGCGCTGAGGGCTGCGCAGACCGTAATACAGAGGTGCGTCAACCGCTTCGTAGAACTCGGAGACGGCATCCGCATGGCCATTCTCGACATCGCGCCTTTCGATGACTTGCGAGCCACGCCGGACAGCAGACCGCCACATGTAATAGCCCACCAGCTGAACCATATAGGGATGCCCCATGCTCTTGCGCGCCGCAAGGTCCGCCGTCTCCGCGTCAACGTAAAGACCAGCGTCTTTGACCGTCTGGATATACGAATCGCGCACTTTGGGCAAAGATATTGCCCCCAACGTACGCTGCTGGGCACGCCGCAAAAACGTCACGCTCGGCTCTTCGAGCAGATCGTCAACCATACTGGGCAAGCCGGCGAACGCCAGCGCAAGACCGCGCTGGTCGCTATCGGGCAAGCCCGTGGCATCCTGGTCTCCGAGCACCTGCTGATAGAGGACGGCAAGAGCCGCCAGTTCCTCGATAGACACCGATTGTGCCTCGTCAATCGCAAACAAGACGCCCTTGCCCGGACCGAGCTTCTTGAGACGCTCGTTGACCAGCCCTCGCAATGTCTCGCCTTTTGCCCGCGCCGCCTCGACCGACATCCGGCCAAACGACGGCCCAAACTCCATTGACGTCACAACGGGTTTATTCGAGCGAAGCGCGTCGGCCAAGCGGTCGCACAAACCAAGCGAAGCGGAATCGGAGACAACCGCCCATCCGCGCTCGCTGGCTAGACGTTGCAGCTCCCGCAGGAGAACCGTTTTGCCACAGCCGCGGTTTCCCGTAATGAGCATGAGCCTGCCCGGCGCTCCGGCGCCGTTGTCGAGCCCTTCCTCAAAATCTTCGATGACCGACTCGCGACCGATGAGTATCGGAGGCCGCTTACCAGCTGTGGGCTTAAAGGGATTTGGATTCATATCGGCCTCCTCGGATTGGCAAACCCTGGTAACAGTTATACCAACATATACTGAGTTATACCAATAGCATGTGACAAAGGGGCTGTCCCTTTGTCACATGTGGCCGAAAAACTCGGCGTCTGCTGCTCGCCAGGGACGGAAGGTGGCGGGATCGATCTTTACGTGCGCTGCGGCGGGCACGTCATACCATTTGACCGTGTAGCCGGCGCCATGAGAGCAAAAGACCGAGTCGGGCGTGTTGGGCAGATCGGCCTCGGGCTCGTAGGCGGCAGCCTCGATTACGCGCTCGCCATCATGGCAAGCCGCATAACCGGCGAACTCCAGGTACAGATGACCGCGCCCGCTCGTGTAGGCAGCCACCTCCAGCGCGTAATCCTGCACCTCGGATGCCGGTACGCGACCCACAAGCTTCGCTCGGTCTCCCGCCATCGTCGGCGGCTCGTACTCGGCACCCATGCGTGTGGCATCTGACAACGCCCGGCCCACGCACTCCCCCGGCACCTCGAGCTCAAAGTGGTACCACGGCTCCAGCAACACGTCTGCGCCGACCTCGCGCGCCTGCATCAAACCCTGGCGAATCGCGCGATACGTGGCCTGGCGAAAATCGCCGCCCTCGGTGTGTTTGGCATGCGCGCGGCCGCCCGTGAGCGTAATGCGCACATCGGTGATGGGCGAGCCCGTCAGCACGCCCAGGTGGTCGCGCTCCATAGCGTTGGTGAGTGCCAAACGCTGCCAGTTAAGATCGAGCTCGTCGGTCGAGGTCACGGTGCCAAACTGCACACCCGAACCCGCCGGCAACGGCTCCAGGCGCAGATGCACCTCGGCATAGTGGCGCAGCGGCTCAAAGTGGCCCACGCCCTCGACCGGCCGCGAAATAGTCTCCTTATAGAGAATGCCGCCGGGCTCAAACGCAACCGAAAGGCCAAAGCGATCGGCCAACACCCGCTGCACGACCTCGAGTTGCACGGCGCCCATCAACTGCAAATGGATCTGCTCAAGATGCGTATTCCAGCTTACGCCGAGCATGGGATCTTCGTCCGCCAACTCACTCAGCGCTTTAAACACCGCATGAACGTCGTGTTCGCCCGGCAGCACCGTATAGGTGAGGACCGGAGCGATGACGGGCGCATCGCCCGCGGGCTCCGTGCCCAGGGCGTCCCCTGGGCGAACGTGCGCAAGACCCGTCACGGCGCAAATACCGCCAGCAGCAACTTCTTGGGCAAGCTCATACTTCTCGCCGTTATAGATGCGTACCTGATCGACCTTCTGTTCCCACGCCTCGGCACTGGAATGCCCGCTGATCATCTGTTTTGCGCGCAGCGTGCCGCCGGTCACTTTAACCCAAGCCAAGCGCTCGCCACGATCCCGGCGGCTGACACGATAGACGCGCGCGGCAAACTCCGGGAGCCACGCCTGCTCACGCATCAGCGCGCATATACCATCCAGTAGCTCGTCAACGCCTTGGTCCTTGAGCGCCGAGCCGGCAAAGCAGGGAAAGAGCTTGCGCTCGGCAACCATGCGCGACAGCGTTGCGACAGAAAGCTCACCCGCTTCAAGAAACTCCTCGAGCGCCGCTTCGTCCAACGCAGCAGCGTCCTCCTGAACGGCGCCGCCCGCCAGCAGCTCGTTGGCATCCAGGCAGCCCTCGGAAAGACGCTGCCCGAGTTGTGCCAGCAAAACATCGCGGCCGGGATTCTCCAAATCGATCTTGTTGATGAAGATGAACGTCGGGATGTCATAGCGTGCAAGCAGGCGCCACAGGGTTTCGGTGTGCCCCTGCACGCCATCGTTGGCGCCCACCACCAGAATCGCGTAGTCCAGGGCACGCAGTGTGCGCTCCGCCTCGGCAGAAAAATCGACATGGCCGGGAGCATCCACGAGCATGACGTGGGTATCGCCGTGGTCGAGCACGGCCTGCGACGAGAAAATCGTGATGCCGCGCTCGCGCTCGATCTTGTTAGTGTCCAGATGCGAATCGCCATCGTCCACGCGGCCACGCTTGCGAATGCGGCCCGCGTTGAACAGCATGGCCTCGGCCAACGTGGTCTTGCCGGCATCGACATGCGCCAAGATTCCAACGACCGCTTGCTTCGACATGGCTTCCTCTTATTGCAAGCCCATCGCACGCGGCAACGGGCGTTCACGCTCCACACTGGATGATACAATTTACGGGCCGGTGGGCGAAGCGGGCCCTATCCCCCGACCGAGCTCATCGCCCCGCGTTGCCGCGCGGCGATTTTCGTAGGTTCGCGCCTTGCGAAAGCCGGCACCTCCCCTTTTTGTCTGCCCGGATTCATCTGGGGCGGTAACAATGCGAGTCCCACAACGACGCGTTTTACCAAAAATGGCCCCACTCGGGGCCATTTTTTATTTGAGCTGGGTGATGATACGTGCCTTGGCTCCTACGCCTCGCGCAGCCAATCAAACGCGACACGCGCCGTGCCGTCGGACACATAGACGATACCGACACGCTCGAACCCCGCCTTGGCGATGGCGCCCTGCATGGGCAAGTTGTCCTCGTGCGTGTCAATACGCAGATGGTCGGCGCATTCCTTGGCAAAGGCAAACATCGCCGCCGCGATACCGTGCACGGTGCCGTCGGATGCCACGCGATGCAGCACGGCATACGGAATGTCGCTGCGCCATTGACCGTCCTCAATCACGTCATAGCACTCGTCCGGACCCGGTAAAAAGGCAAACGTCGCCGCCACGCGGCCGTCGACTTCGCACACGTAACTGCCACCAGCGGCAATATCGGCAGCCAGCTGCTCGGCCGAAGGCGTGCCCTCGGGCCACTGCGTGGCGTTGCCATGCGCGCGCATAAAGGCGCGGGCCGCGTCATAGATAGCCATGACGGCGGGAATGTCGGTATCGAGGGTTTTTCTGATCATCACGCGGCGACCTCACGTTTATTGGTATCACTTTGATTGAGCAATGATACCAACGTTTGGAGAGGAGCGCGAAGCAGATGGGGAGCAAAAAGCGAGCCGCCTGGTCAAAAGCCAAAAGCGAGTTTTTGGGCGCTGCCACCGGCGGCGATATGAGCGACCTGTTTGTGCGCGAGGACGAGCGCCGCGACGCCCTGGACGCCGAGCGCGACGAGGCTTGGCGCTATAAGTCGTGCGAGCGCAAAAACCGTTACGATACACGCGCCGAAGCCGAGGCCATTATGGCCGACTGCGAAAACCGCGGACGGCGTGGTTTGGCCTGCTACAAATGCGAATACTGCGGCGGCTGGCACCTGACGTCGCACCCTTGGAAATAGACCCCGCATCGGCACGGCGCTGGCGAAGCGCCAGCCATCGTGCACAAGCTACGGGCGCGGCGGCACCAAAACATCGTAGCGAACGGCCTTGCCCGCAAGTTGATAGCTCGGCTTAACGCCGGCAAGCAGCGGCCCCTTCACCGGCCGCTTGATAACGACCTTGCGTGGGCGCACCGCAAGCGCAGCTTCGACCAGCGTTTCCTCATCGGCGCACGGCTGCTCCAAATGGTGCAAGAGCTGAAACTTCTTTTTGACCGCCGCGCTCTTGGTGCGCTCGGGAAACATGGGGTCCAGATACACCACGTCGGGAGCCGCGAGCTCGCCCCGCTCGATCAGCTCGGCCGTATGGCGAAGACCGGCAATGCTGTCCTCGCCCGCATGTAAGTGCATGCGCGCCACGGCGGCCGCAAGCGCCGGATCATCTGCCGCGCGATCCAGGGCATCCTGGAGGAGCGCCGCGATCACGCAATCCTGCTCATACAAATCGACCGCAAAACCCGCGGCAGCCAGCAGCAGCGAATCCTCGCCAAAGCCTGCTGTGGCATCAATCGCCCATGGTTGCTCGATGCCTTTTGTGCGCGCAGCCTTCACCAGTAGCTCTTGCTGCAGACGACCCTGCTTGAGCCGTGGAAGCATGCGGCCAAAATCGGCACGCAACTCCATCGTGCCGTCGGTGAGCGTAAGGCCCTCGGACGTCCGCACGAGCTCGAGCCCAGCAGCCCGAGCAACAGAAAAGGGATCGACGACGCCCATGGACACTCCTTAGCAAACAAAACGAATACGTGAGCGCCACCTCAGTTGGCACCCAACCGTCCGTTATTGTCCCACATGCGACATGGTCCACAGCATCCCAATGCAAAGCACAGCCATCAATACCGTGCACACGGCAGCGATCACAGAATCACTCATGCGCCTTCCCAGCGACCGCGGCTCATCCACTTGCTTGACTCCGTACATCATGGCTCCTCCTTCGGTCCAGCTCTTACCATGGCCTCATCATCGCAGCGCCGCGCATGCGCTGCCATCGATTTGACTTACGTCCAGCTTTCCTTTTTGAAAGGTTGAACCGTGCAGGCAAGAGACGCTTTCAGGCGCATGCATCGCCGCGTTGAACTACAATGTGCTTCACCACATGTGCAGCACATAGGGCGCGCCAGGTTGGCGTACTCGTATCGAAAGGACCAGCCATGAGCTTCACTCGCAAGACTCTCAAAATCCTTGCCCTGATTTATTTTGTTCTGGGCATCGCCAGTCTCGTCATTGGAATCGCCGGCATCGCGACCGGCAAGTTCGAGTCCACCTACGGATCGAACGCCATGCTCGCCGCGGCCGTACTTGTCATCAAGGGTCTTGTCGATCTTGCCGCAGGTGTTGCGGGCATCAAGGGCGCCAACAAGCCTTCGCAGGTGGATGGTGCGTTTAAGCTCGGCATCGTCGCCGCAATCGCCACGATTGCGCAGGCCGTGCTCACGCTTCCCGCGTTTGGCGGCGACGCCATCAACTTTGGCGCCTTTGTCATCGTGGTGTACGACCTGTTCTTTATTCAGCAGGCACACGACATTAAGGCCGAGAACAAGGACCGCCTGTAGACTCCCGCCTTCCACTGCCCCCTACATCCAAGCAACCAACAAGGGCCGATCGCACATCTCCGCGGTTGGCCCTTTACGTTTGCCCAGATAAAACCTGCCAAAATAAACCTGTCCCTTTTTGGTAGGTTAGCTGTGGCGGTACTCGGCGATGATGAAGTCGATATCGGTCTGAAGGGTTTCCAGGTTTGCCAGGCGCTCTTTGTCGGCAGGGCGCGTGCGGTAGTAGTACGGCGTCATCTGGAACACTGCCTCGATATCGGCCTGCGTCTGGAGGGTGATAGAAGCTGTCACCCGCTGCGTTCCGATTAACTCGAGCTCGGTGGTCTGCGGCAGCTTTTCGTCGTTGAGATACGGCGTGTCGTAGAGCACCTCCTTGAGCCCAAACAGATGCCGAGCACCCGGCACCACGGTGTAGAGAGAGCCCTCGGGTGCCAGCACGCGGGCAAACTCGCGCTCGTTAAAGGGGGCAAAGAGCTCGGTCACCATATCGAAGGCACCATCGGCCACGGGGATATCCTTCATGTTGGCCACGAAGTAGGTCGCATCGCCGCGCTTGGCGGCAAGGCGCACCATCTCTTTACCCAGGTCGAACCCATAAGCATCCACGCCCAGCACCGCACCCATGGCGCTGGTGTAGTAGCCCTCGCCACAGCAAATATCGAGCAAGGTCATGGCGCCGCCCGTAGACGCCGCACGCTCAGACACCTGCTCGCGCACCAGCTCGACCATCGCATCGCGCAACGGCGCATAGTAACCGCGGTTCAGAAAGTCGCGACGACTGCGCGCCTGCGACTTGGGATCGCCCATGGAGTCGCCGCTCTTGGACGAGCGCAGCAAATATAGATAGCCCTCGCGCGCACGGTCAAACCGGTGTCCGCCCGCGCATGCAGCACCGCGCTCGTCGTCCACCAATGGCTTATGGCAAACGGGACACAACAACATGGCAACTCCTTAGCGCGAACAACACAACGCCCACCATTGTCGCACGCCTTCCCCACCTAGTCATAGAAGAGACAAGGAGTGTCCCCAACTGCCGGCAGAAAAGGAACGTCCCCAAGTGCCGACTGGTTGCATTAGGAGTATCATCGTCTGCGCAAATAAGCACAGAAAAGCATATTAGAGATTGAGAGCGTATGACTGATACCGCGTCCAAGCACATTGACATGACCACCGGCTCACTGTGGCGCAATATTCCCCTGTTCGCCTTCCCCGTGGCCGCCACGAGCATCTTGGAGCAGCTATCGAACCTCATCGCCACGGTCATCATCGGTAACTTCTCGGGCGACCAGGGAACCCTCGCCATGGCGGCGGTCGGCTCCAATGTTCCGCTTACCAGTCTTATGCTCAACCTTTTTATTGGCATGTCGCTTGGCTCCAACGTGGTCATCGCCAACGCTATCGGCCGCAACGATCAGAACATGGTCAAACGCGCCGTCCATACCTCGATTTTAATGGCGCTCGTGGGCTTTGTCGTCATCGCACTGGGCGAGATCTTTGCCGAGCCCATGCTCGCTGCGCTCAACGTGCCTGCCGAGACCATGCCGCTCGCTTCGCTCTACCTGCGCGTCTTTTTGCTCAGCATGCCCTCGATCTTGCTCTACAACTTTGAGGCCGCGATCTTCCGCTCCGTCGGCATCACCCGCATGCCTCTGCAGGCACTTGCCGTGTCCACCGTCCTCAACACTGGCCTGGACCTCATCTTTGTCCCCGTACTCCACTGGGGCGTCGCGGGCGTCGCCATCGCCACCGCCATCGCCTACACCGTCAGCGCCGCTACGCTCTTTATCCGCCTGCTCAAGACCGACTCCGTCGTCCGCGTCACCCCACGCGACTTAGGCTTAGACCCCGTCGCCCTCAAGCGCATCGTCAAGATCGGCCTGCCCGCCGGCATCCAAAGCGCTGTCTTTGCCGTCGCCAACATCATCATCCAGTCCGCCATCAACAGCTTGGGCACCGAGGTCATGGCGGCATCGAGCGCTGCCATGAGCCTGGAGTACGTGTGCTACAACCTGCTCAACAGCTTTAGCCAGGCCTGCACCACCTTTGTGGGACAAAACCACGGTGCCCGCCAAATCGACCGCTGCACCAAGACGCTCAAGGTCTGCCTGGTCGAAGGCGGTATCGTCGCGCTCACCACCATCGTCATCATCGTAGGCTTGGGACGCGAAATCCTGGCGCTGTTCAACAGCGACCCCAACATCGTCTCGATCGGCTATATCCGCGTGTGCTCGATCTTCCCTGCCTACGCCTTTAGCATGTTCTACGAAAACATGTCCGGCTACCTGCGCGGCTTTGGCATCTCGCTCATGCCCGCCCTCATCACCATGATCTGCGTCTGCGGTATTCGCTTCTATTGGGTATTCTGCGTGTTCCCGCACTTCCGCACCTTTGCGAACATCATGATGGTCTACCCCATCAGCCTGGGCACCACGGCGTTCTTTATGGTCGTGGCGGTACTACTCTGCCACCCGGCACGCACCTATCGCGCCGCCCAAGCCAAAGCGACAGCCCGCTAAACACCGCACTCAACGCCATGCCAGTCATTAATTGACAATATGTGAGCTCATATAGTCGATAAAGTGCCTCGTGGCGATAGGCATGGTGTCCCAGCTGCGCCAGGCTGCCACTACGTCACGCGAGGGAGCGTGCACGATGGGACGCACGCGAATATCGGCCCTCATGCCCTCGACGGTACGGCGATACAGCATACTCACGCCTAGGCCCTCCTCCACCATCGCCATGATGGTGTAGTCGTCGGTCACCTCGCTCGTCACGTGCGGCGACAGCCCATGCGCCGCGAATGCATCGAGCACCAGGCTCTGTTCGCCCTCATCCAGCAGCACAAACGGCTCGGACGCCAGGTCGGCGAGCGTCACCTTTTCCTTTGCCGTCAGCGGATGCGCGGCCGGCAACAGTGCTACCAACTCATCGTGATAGACCACGCGCTTCTCGAGCCCCGCGGTAAATCCGCGTGCCGTAAAGCAAAAATCAACCACGCCATCGTGCACCCACTGGGCATTGCGCGTGTAATCGCCCTGTTTGAGCGTAAAGCGTACACCCGGATGCAGGGCACCAAAGTCGCGGATCACGCGCGGCAACACGGTGCGGCTCACGTTGGTAAACGTTGCGATACGAATATCAGTCGAGGAGAGTCCCAGCAATTCCTGGCGCTTGCCCTCAAGCTCGGCCTCGGCAGTTACAATCTGGCGCAGATACGGCAGGTACTGCTTGCCGTCGCGCGTAAGCGAAACGCCCTGCTTGCCGCGCTCGATAAGCGTGGTACCCAGCTCGCGCTCGAGCGCTTTGACGGCCTGGCTCACCGCGCTTTGCGTATAGCCCAGCTCATCGGCTGCACCCTTAAGACTGCCGCGATCGACCACCATACAAACAATCTGATACCGCGATGCCATCGTACCTCCACATCGACGTAGCCGTAAAACGTTTTGCCAGCGCTTTTCCCGCCTACATTAGTATTACTTAATCATACTGAAGATACATTCGCTTTACTACATCTAAATCTGGGAGCAGAATCCTTTTTGCGAAACCGTTCTGTAACAAAAGGAGTCCCATGGATCGCAAAAAAGCAATCGCGCTCTCGTTTTCCGTTCCCGTCGCATGGGGCTTTTCGTACCCCCTCATGAAGATCGGCATGGACAGCATGAACGCCACGAGCATCGTTGCGCTGCGCTGCATCATCGCCTTTGTGGCCTGCCTGCTGCTCTTCCACAAGCACGCGCTGCGTATCAACCGTGACGTGATGATTCGCTCCGCCATCATCGGCGCCATCATGGCAACCGAGCTCACCTGCATGTGCCTGGGCTCCAGCCTCACCTCCGCCTCAACCGCCGGCTTTTTGCAGAGCCTGACGGTCGTAATCGTGCCGTTTGCCAACGCAGCTCTGCTGCGTCGCGCCCCCGAGCGCAAGGTGCTCATCGGAACTGCCATCGTCACCTGCGGTATGCTGCTGCTCTCGGGCGCCGACTTTACCAGCCTGAATCCCGGCGCGATCATCATGCTGCTCTCGGCCTTTATCTATGCCGGCCACATTATCGTAGCCAAGCGCTTTGTCGAAGAAGTCGACCCACTGGCCCTGGGTGTTTGGCAGCTGGGCTTTGGCGGCCTGTTCTCGGGCATCGCCGCGTGCACCTTTGTCGGCTTCACGCTTCCCAGCACGCCCAACGAGATCGTCGTCGTCGTCGCACTCGCACTCATCTGCTCTGCCTATGGCTTTATCACCCAAACGCTCGTGCAGCCCCACGTGCCCGCCGAGACCACCGGCTTCGCCTTCTCGCTCGAGCCGGTCTGCTCCGCTGTCTTCTCGTTCTTCCTGGTCGGCGAGGTCCTGAGCCCCATCGCCTTCTTTGGCGCCGCCCTCATCCTCACCGGCGTCATGGTGGCAACCGTCGAGCTTCCGCGCCTACGCGCGCATGAACAGGCTCGTATGGCAGGAACGCCCGAGCGCGTCTCGTAGACCCCACTCTTCATACAGCCGCGGCATAAAGGCAACCGGTGCGCCTTTACAATAGATACCAACAGAGTATCTGCCACAAAGGAGCCCCATGGACACCGCAACTCGCGACCGCAACATAGCAACCTGGTTGGGCGATGCGCCGCAGCCGGTACGTGACACGACGAACCAGCTGCTCGAGCGCATCGCCCTTTTGCGTGCCGAGCAGACCATCTACCCGGCACAAGACGACATCCTTAATGCCCTCGCCTACACGCCGGCCGACCAGGTCAAGGTTGTCATTTTGGGTCAAGATCCCTATCACGGACCCAACCAGGCCATGGGGTTATCGTTCTCGGTCCCCGCGACGCAAACCAAGTTGCCGCCGAGCCTGCGCAACATCTATAAGGAACTCAAAGCCGATCTGGACTGCCCCTTTCCTGCCACGGGAGACCTAACCCCATGGGCACAACAGGGCGTCCTGCTCCTTAACACCACGCTCACCGTGCGCGAGCATGCCGCCAATTCGCACGCCAAGCTAGGCTGGAGCACGCTCACCGACTATATTATCGAACGCTGCTGTCAGCTGCCCCAGCCGGTCGTCTTTTTGGCATGGGGCCGCTTTGCCCAGCAAATGGTTGAGGGCAAGCTCGCCGCGACCGGCGCGGGCAAGGCGACCGGCAAGTTCTGCCTGGCCTCCACGCACCCCTCGCCGCTTTCGGCCAACCGCGCCACGGCAGAACTCCCCGCCTTTATAGGGTCGCGCCCCTTCTCGGCAGCCAATCGGCTACTCGAACAGCACGGCTCGACCCCCGTCAACTGGACTTGCCTCGGCTAAAAATCAATACATCAAAAACGCGCCCGACGGATTTCCATCGGGCGCGTTTTCTACTCGGGCCAGATAAACTGGGTGCGGCCGGCCTCGCCGCCATCGATCAGCAGGCTCTGCCCGGTCATAAACCGGTTGGTCACGCCCACAAAGTAGATCCACTCGGCGATCTCTTGGGCGGTGGCCCAGCGTTTAAGCGGCGTGAGCTCCATAATCTGGTTCCACAGGTGCTCGTCTTCCATCACGCAACGGTTGAGCGGCGTGATAACGCCGCCCGGGTCCACACTGTTGGCGATGGCCTGCGGTGCTAGGCGGTTTGCAAGGTTTTTGGTGTAGGCGATAACGCCGCCCTTGCTGGCGGCATAGGCGGGAAACTCCGATCCCGTATGTCCGCTCGCCGACCCCACATTGACCACGGATTTGATAGCCGCTGTCGGCTTGACGGCAAGCCCCTCCCCCACAAAGGCGTAGCGTTCGGTCACGTTGATGGTGCCACACAGGTTGGCGGCAATGTCGTCGGCCGAATCCTGCGTACCGGCAACGTTTACGATTACCTGGGGTTCAAGGTCGTCTGGAAACGAGTCCGGTTCGCGGACATCAACGATCAGATGGCGGTAGCGCTCGTGCTCGACCGCCGTCGGCAGCAGGTCAAAGCCCACGACCTCGTGGCCCTCGTCCAAAAAGCGCTGCACGCACGCGGCTCCGATACCGCCCGAAGCGCCCGTGATCAAAACCCGCATACTTGCTCCTTAGGCGGTTGCGTGGCGCTCGAGGTACTCGGAGCCCACATTCTCGCGCTCCCAGCCGCGCACGACCTTATAGCCCACGGGGCTCAGAAAGACCTCGCACAGCAGCTCGGCAACAGCGCCGGTCAGCGAGCACATAAGGACCTGCACCCAGGTCCAACCAAAGAACGTGTGGCTCACCACAATGGCAAAGACCAAGTTGTCGATAAACTGGCCAACACCCGTGGACACATAGGAGCGGAAGGCAAAGCTCGCAAAGTTATTCTTTTTGAGCATACGGCCGAGCGACTGGTTGAGCGTGGAATTAACCACGGCAGAAACGAGCATTGCCAGCGAAGAGCCCAGCACCACGTACCAGGTGCCGCCAATGGTGGCGTTAAGGGCAGTGTTGACCTCGATCATGCCCGTGTCGTAGTAAGCGCCCCACATGCCGGGCGTGAGCGAGCACGCCCAAAAGCACAGGCTCACGGCCAGGTTGACCAGCAGCGCGAGGACAGAGATTTTGATGGATGCCTTGGCGCCAAAGCGCTTGCAGATCATGTCCTGGCACAAAAACGAAACCCAGCTCACCACAAAGCCGCAATCGAGTGCCAGATACGGCAGGCTGATAAGCTCTTTGTTGGCCAGCAGGTTCATCATGATGACACTCACGAAAAACAGCGAAACCGTTGCCGCGGGAATGCTCCGCAACAGGACCTTGTAGTCCTCCATGACCTTCTTGATCATTATGTACTCCTTTGGTTTTAGGTTTAACGAGCAGGATATCGGACCCGAACTGCTCGGACGTCACGGGCTTGAGACGACGATGGGTATAATAGCCGCTCACACGGCATCAGGCAAGCAAACGGCGCGGCAGCCCCACAGGGCCACCGCGCCGATGCATTAAAAGGCTACGTTGCCAAACTCCGACAGGATAAGATCGGGGTTGTGATCGGTTGCCCAATCCACGTTCCACGGGCTCGTGAACAGCAGCAGCTTACCGCCGCGCATGTCCTCGACGCGCAGCGTGTCACGCGTGAGCGAAAGGCCCGGGATATCAATGGTATCGGGGTCGTTCTGAATCCAGCGGATGTCCGTATAGGGCAGCGGCTGGCGACGGACCTCAACACGATACTCGGCCTTGAGGCGGCGCTCGAGTACCTCAAACTGCAGCACACCGACCACGCCCACGATGACGCTCTCCATGCCGGCACCCAGCTCGCGGAAGATCTGGATGGCACCCTCCTGGGCAAGCTCCTCCATGCCCTTCACAAACTGCTTGCGCTTGAGCGTGTCGACCTGCGTAATGCGGGCGAACATCTCGGGGGCAAACGTCGGGATCTGCGGATACTGCACGTGGCGCTTGCCGGAGCACACGGTGTCGCCGATGCTAAAGATACCCGGGTCGAACAGGCCCACGATATCGCCCGCGTACGCCTCGTCCACGATGGCGCGGTCATCGGCCATCATCGACGTGCCCGTGGCAAGCTTGAGCTTGCGGTTGCCCTGCACGTGGAAGGCGTCCATGCCACGCTCGAACTTGCCCGAGCAAATGCGCACAAAGGCGATGCGGTCGCGGTGGTTCTTGTCCATATTGGCCTGGATCTTAAACACAAAGCCGCTAAAGTCATCGCGGCAGGGATCGACCGGTTCGCTGGTGAGCGTATCGGTATAGGCGCGCGGCGTCGGGGCCAGACGCAGGAACTCCTTGAGGAAGGGCTCCACGCCAAAGTTGGTGAGCGCCGAGCCAAAGAACGCCGGGCTCAGCTTGCCGCAGGCCACGGCATCCAAGTCGAGCTCGTCGCCGGCGCCATCGAGCAGCTCGATGTCGTCCATCAGGTTCTTATGGTTCTCTTCGCCAATAAGCTCGTCCATGGAAGGATCGCCCAGCTCGGCCTCGACCTCGGCGACCTTCTTGGTGGCGTTGGCGTGGCCGTCGCCCTCAAAGGCAATGACGCGACGGGTCTGACGGTCGAACACGCCGCGGAAGTTGCGGCCGCTGCCGATCGGCCAGTTCATGGGATACGTATTGATACCCAGGACGTTCTCGATCTCTTCCATGAGCTCAAACGGATCGCGAGCCTCGTGGTCGAGCTTATTCACAAAGGTGAAGATGGGAATGTGACGCAGCGTACAGACCTTAAAGAGCTTTTTGGTCTGGGCCTCGACGCCCTTGGCGCCGTCGATGACCATGACTGCGGCGTCGGCGGCCATAAGGGTACGGTAGGTATCCTCCGAGAAGTCCTGGTGGCCGGGGGTATCGAGGATGTTGACGCAGGCGCCATTATAGGTGAACTGCAGCACCGAGGAGGTAACGGAAATGCCGCGCTCCTTCTCGATGTCCATCCAGTCCGAGACGGCGTGCTTGGCCGAGCTCTTGCCCTTGACCGAACCGGCAGTCTGGATGCTGCCGGTATAGAGCAGCAGCTTCTCGGTAAGCGTGGTCTTACCGGCGTCCGGGTGGCTGATGATCGCGAATGTGCGGCGCGACGAGATTTCATCCGACAGGCTTGCCATGCGGATCCTTTCTTGCATTGAGTGCATTACGTCGATGTAACCGCACTATTGTAGCCGCGAAATCCCGCTCTAGGGCGCCTATCAGGACAAATTCATCAGTTGGGGCCTGGGTAGCCGGCCCAATCCGAATTTGTCTCTTGCGTAACTGTACATAGTGTATATATACTGTGCTTACCGGTTATATACACGTGTAGCCCAACAGCTAAGGAGCCGCTGTGGACATCATCCTATCCAATTCGAGCGACAAGCCCATCTACGAGCAGATCTCCTCGCAGGTCAAAGCTCAGATCCTTTCGGGCGCACTCGCTGCGGGAGCCAAACTCCCCAGCATCCGTGCACTCGCGAGCGACCTCGGTGTGAGCGTCATTACCACCAAGCGTGCCTATGCCGACCTGGAACAGCTCGGCTTTATCTGCACCGTGCAGGGCAAGGGCTGCTTTGTCGCCGAGGGAAACCAGGAGCTCTTGCGCGAAAACCAGCTCTGCCATATCGAAGAGTTGCTTGCGCAGGCCGCTACGCAGGCCGAAACCCTGGGCGTCACGCGCGACAAATTGCACGAGATGCTCGACCTTGTAGCCCCCGAAACCATGCAGTAGCCATCTGCAAGAAAGGCTATACCATGCAAAACTTGCTAGAACTCAAAGGCGTTTCACGCCGCGTAAGCGACCGCTTTTCGCTACGCGATGTCACACTCACCGTGGAGCCCGGCCAGATTGTCGGCTTTGTGGGCGCAAACGGCGCCGGCAAGACAACGACCATTCGCGCCGCGCTCGGGCTCATAAAGCTCGATGCCGGCGAGGTGCAGCTGCTTGGCCAGCGCTGCGATGCCAATGCGCCCGGCGAGGCACAGCGCCACCTGCGCTCCCGCGTAGGCCTTGTCCTGGACACGTGCCCCTTCCCCTCCACGCTCAAGGTAGGCCAGATCGAGAGGCTCGTAGGCCCGGCGTACCCCACGTGGAGTAGCGAAACGTTCGCCAGATTTATCGACCGATTTGGCCTTGATCCCAAAGCCAAGGTCAAAGACCTCTCCCGCGGCATGGGCATGAAGCTGCAGCTCGCCTGTGCGCTCAGCCACAATGCCAAGCTGCTCGTTTTGGACGAAGCCACCGCGGGCCTCGATCCCATGGCGCGCGAGGAACTACTCGATGAGCTGCTCGCCTTTGTTTCCGACGGCCAGCGCAGCGTACTGCTCTCGAGCCACATTACGTCCGACCTCGATCGTACCGCCGACCGCGTCATCTGCATCGATAACGGCTCGATTGTATTTGACCTGCCGCGCGAGGACATTACCGACCGCGCCGGCATCGCCCACTGTACCCAAGCACAGGCCGCCGAGCTTACGGCTTGCGTCGAAGGCGCCCGTGCCGCCCGCCACGCCCATAGCGTGGACGTGCTCGTGCCCAACCGTCGCGATGTGCTCGAGGCCTTCCCCGAGATTCCCTGCGACCGGGCAACCATTGATGACTATCTTCGCCTCACGCTGAAAGGGGCTTCGAAATGAAACGCGCCTTTATGTCTGAGCTCGCCATCGTCCGCACGCTTGTCCCGAGCATCGCGGGCGTCGGCCTGTTCATCTTCGTCGTACTGACCCTCGCCAACGCATCGGACGGTGACTCTGGCATGAGTGCCGGCGCCTGCGCGGTCAGCGCCATGTCGCCCATCGTGGTCATGAACTCGCTGGCCGGCTACGACAATCAAAACGGATGGGAGCGCTATCGGGCAACGCTGCCCATCTCGCGCAAAGACATCATCTGTGCACGCTACCTGAGCATCATTGTCTTCTCGGCCGTCATGGCGTGCGCCGCCGCGCTTTTGAGCATCGTCTCCATCCCGCTCTTCAACAGCGCGGGTATTCCCTCGACGGGACAGACCGTCTTTGAGACCACAATAGCCTCCGCCGCATCGATGCTCATCTCCCTCATGATGGTGTTTTTGGCACAGCCGCTGTTCTTTCGCTTTGGACACATGGAGGCGCTGCGCCTTTCCGTCGGCCTGTTTGCCCTGCTCGGATGCCTTGCCATGGCCACGCTGAGCTCCTCCAACCCCATCAGCAACTGGCTCATGTCGATTGCTGGGGCGAATCCCGATCCTGCCGTCCTCGGCTGCCTGTGCGCAGGAATCGCCGTACTGGCCCTCGTGCTATGCGCACTTAGCTGCATCGTCAGCACCAGAGTCTATCGAGCACGCGACCTGTAGGCAAGTGAATCTCGACCCGCGCAGACCGCAATCGGTCGGAATCGGCCGCCCGGCAATCGGTCGCCCGCAATTCCGTGACAAACGGCATGTCCCCGGCCCGTGCGCAACGTTCTATAATCAAAGCGTCACGGGCCTCGGCCCAATTTCGATCATCCAAGGGGATGTCTTTTTGGTCATTGTTCTTTAGGGAACGGTCAATCGCATAGAACCATGAAAACGGCTGTCCAATGGCCGTGGTTTGTTGCGCCGTTCCGCCTCCGTCATCTGCCACATTTGCACCTGATAGGAAAGAACAATGCAAACCCAGGAATCTCAATCCTTCCCAAAAGCAACCAGCTTCGACGCGGCACTCGTGCGCTCTAAGATTATGGGCCCCAATCCCCTCAAGCTCTGCGAAGAGCTGCTTCACGATGTGCATATCCCCTGCGGCGTCCGCGTCTGCGACCTTGGATCGGGCACCGGTATCACCAGCGCCCTGCTTGCCCGCGAATACGGGTTTGACACGTACGCTGTCGATCTGTGGAGCGACCCCGTCGAAAACCGTGCGTTCTTCGATTCGCTCGGCATTCCCTGCAACACTATTCACCCTGTTAAGGCAGACGCCTCGCAGGGGCTGCCGTTTGAGCACGGCTTTTTTGATGCGGTCGTGAGCATCGACTCGTACAACTACTACGGTCGGGACCCGCACTATCTGGACGAGCGCCTACTCCCCTACGTAAAGCAAGGCGGGATGCTCTACGTAAGCATCCCCGGCATGTTTCGCGACTGCCACGACAACCTGCCCGCCTGCCTGCTCAAATCCTGGACACCCGAGCAGCTCGACTATATGCACGACATAGCCTGGTGGCGCGCCATGATCGAGCCGACCCCCGGCGTCGAGATTGTCTCGATGCAGCCTATGCTCTGCACGGACGAAGCGTGGGAAGACTGGTTCGCCTGCGACAACGAGTACGCAGCAGGCGACCGCGCTGCCGTTGAAGCCGGCGCGCTCGAATACCTCAACACCATCGCCATCGTGCTGAGAAAGTTCTAAACAATAGCCGCGCGAGCCGTAAACAAACGGCCTCGCGCGGCTTCTTTAAAACAAGTTCTGAACAACCGTAAAGCGCAATACGCTACTTGCGCAGCGGCTTGGGCAGCGGAATGCCGGCGGCGATGACGGCCGCGATGATCATGCAAACGATACCCTTGAGTGGGAAGCACATGAGCAGCAGGCCCACAACCATAACAGGCTGGCGCATAACGGCGCCCATCGTCGATGCCGTGCAGACGGCGACGCAAAAGACCGGATCTGCGCCGGTGAGGATGGCAAGGCCGTAGCCCAGGCTTACGCCCGAGAAGATAACCGGGAAGAAGTGGCCGCCGCGCCAGCCCATGTTGATGAGGGCGGGCGTCAGCATGGCCTTGAGAAGACCGGTCGCGATGAGCACACCGGCGGGGATGGTGAGGTAGGTCTCCATAAGTACGTCGGCCTGGGTCTCACCGGCAAACATGGTATAAGGCAGAACTGTGCCGCAGATGGCGAGCGCCAGACCAGCCAGCATGGCCTTGACGACGGGGCGCTCCCCTATTGCATGGGACAGCGCCTCACTTGCATGCTCGGAGACAAAGTACAGCCAACCGCATACGGTGCCGACCAACGCCAGCGGAATGAGCCAGACAAGTTCCAGGTTGCCCACCTCGGCAGCCTCGAACCTCGGCATGCCCATGCCGCCACCCATAAGCTGGCCGAGCAGCAGATAGGTGCCCAGGCCGCCGGCAATCGCGATGCCGTAGACCACGGTCTTTTGCGCCTTGGGCAGCTTGATGGTGATCTCGTCGGACGCGGAGTCCTCGCCAGCGCCCCGACCATCGGCGCTACCGGCGAGCGGCGCCACAAAGCCAAAGATGGGCGCGGTAAAGAGCGCCGTCAGGGCAGCCTGGGTACCCAGCAGCGTAAGCTCCCTAAACTCGGCGCCAAAGCGACGCATGCGGTCGCCGACCCAGCTGCACAGACCCGCGATAACGCCGGTCAGGCCGGCCTCCGGTCCAATGCTTCCGCCAAACAGCAGCGGCAGCAATGCCGCAAGCGAAAGCTTGCCGAGGTTGTCGTACGGGTAGCGACCGTCTTGCTTAACCTTGGCCATCACCTGGTTGAGGTCATCGGTCTTGGTGCCCGTCATCTTTTCGTACAGACCGATCAGCAGGCCGCCCAGCAGGCAGACGAAAAACGGGTACGGCAAAAAACCGAACGGACCGCTCGCGAGCTCGGGCGAAGCGACGCCCAGCATATGAGGGATCTCGGTCCATAGATAGTCGATACCGTGCTCCATCGCAAAGAAAAACAGCCAGACCGCGGCGCCCGCAAACGCACCGGTCACGGTCACGCTCACTAAAAACAGCGCACGGTTTTTGGGTTTTGCAAGACTATCCATCGGGACCTCCCGTGGTCAAATTCGGCAAAGATACGTTTTATTGTAGAGCGAGCGTTGCCCGAACGAGCCAACCGTCTGCGCCGCAAACGGCACCATTGGGAGTCATAGTGGGGCAGGCTCAAGACTTATCCGTTGATAATCGAGGCAATCTCGCGCAAATCGTCGGCAAAGTAGATGCCGTGCTGGCGCCTCGGGCTCGAAAGCCCTTTATCAATCATGTGCTCGAGCAACGCCTTAAGATCGTTGTAGTAGCCCCCAAGGTTGTACAGAATGCACGGCGCATCGAGATGCCCCAACGACACGGCGGACATGACCTCGGCAATCTCCTCGAGCGTACCCGTCCCACCGGGAAAGGCGATGAACGCGTCACCGAGCTCAATCATCTTGGCCTTGCGTTCGGCCATGTCACTCGTCACGATAAGGTCGTCGATACCGTCATGTTGAAACTCGGCCTCGATAAAAAAGCTCGGCTCCACACCGGTCACGTGTCCGCCGGCATCGAGCACGCTATCGGCGAGCGCGCCCATCAGCCCCGACTTGGACCCGCCGTATACCAGCGCGTGGCCGTTGGAGCCAATCCATGTGCCGAGCTGCTGCACCGCAGGCAGAAACGCCGGGTCGTTACCGACGCTGGCGCCCAGGTATACCGTGATATTCATATTCAGCCCCCTTGTTGTGACGCGCGGCGCCCGCCCTAGCGTTGGCGTCGGCGATATTCGCGCACGCGGCGCGACAGGTCGGCGAGCTCATCGCGATCGAGCTCTTCCAGATGCTCAAGATCGTCCATAAAGCGCGCCATGGTGTCCTTTTGGCGCATCTTGATGAGCGTATTGCAGTAGTTCACCGCCACGCCCGTGAGCATGGCGATGTAGAAGATGCTGATGACGCTCAAAACGACGGTGATAGCGCGGGCAACCGGCGTTTCGGCCGGGATATCGCCAAAGCCGATCGTCGATACGGTCTCAAAGCTAAACCAGAGGCCATCGCCAAACGTAAGGGTCGCAGGGTCGGACAGCCAGACGGCCGTCGAGCACAGCAGGTAGAAGATAAGGAACAGGCCGGTGATGCGCGCAAAGCCAGCCTGGCGCAACACGTCGGCAAGCGTCCTCAACTTGTTCATCGCGACCCCTTTTCCAGACGCCCAATCACATTCGCTCGTTATTGTCCCACACCCGGCAGTTGGGGACGTTCCCTTTCTGCCGGCAGAAAGGGACTGTCCCCAACTGCCGGGAGTGACCGTTTAGCGGTGCGGCGGCTGAATGGGCAGGCTGAGCTGGTATCCTTATGCGAAACTGTCTCAACTCGATAGGATTGCCTGTGAAACCTTCCGCCGTCCTTCGCTTAGCTCTATATCGCACCCTAGCCGTCGCGCTTGCTGCGCTCACACTACTGAGCGCCGTCATGCCCACCCCAGCCTTTGCCGCCGACTCCGACCAGCAGGTCAAGACGGTCCGCGTTGGCTGGCTCGTCAACAACAAAGGCTTCCAGGAAGGCACGCCGGGCGAGCGCCTCTCGGGATGGGGCTACGAGTACCTCCAGACCCTCTCGTATTACACAAAGGGCTGGCAATACGAATACGTTAGCGGCACCTTCTCCGAGCTTATGGACATGCTCGAGGCAGGCGAAATCGACCTCATGCCCAACATCTCGTATTCGGCAGAACGCGAGCAGAAGCTGCTCTTTTCCTCGAACCCCGAGGGCACCGAGCGCTACTACATCTACGCCAGGCCCGACCGCGACGACCTGGCCAAGGGTGACCCCCAGGCGCTCCAAGGCCTCACCATCGGCTGCAACTCTGGCGTTATGCAAACTATCGTCGGCCAGCAGTGGCTCGCCGACGAAGGCGTTACCTGCACCTATAAAGAAATCGACACCGGCAGTGCCCTCTTTGAGGCGCTTGCAGACGGCGAGGTCGACGCCGTCATCATGAACGACACCATTTCGTCGCCCGATGCGTCACCCATGTTCTACGTAGGCTCGAGCGACTACCATTTTGCCGTTCCCAAAAGCCGCCCTGATCTGATGAACGACATCAACGCCGCCATGACGACCATCGCCCGCGATAACCCGCGCTATAACGAGGAAGTCAAATCGAGTTACTCGACCCAAAACAGTGGCTCGTCATCGCTCACCGGCCCCGAGACCACCTGGCTCAAAGAAAACGGCAATACCATCACGATCGGCTATCTTAAAAACCAACTTCCCTACTGTACGCAAAATGACGACGGCGAGATGGAAGGGTCGCTCGCCTCGCTTGCAACGACGTTGCACGACAAGTTTGGCATTACGGTCAAAACAATCACACTCTCGAGCAACAAACAAATGATCAAAGCCCTTTCCAACGGGACCATCGATGTCGCCCTGCCGTTGTTTCGCGACTACTGGCTCGCCGAGCAGACAGGGGTCATCCAGTCAAACTCGATGGGAACGGTTTCGCTGACCGCCATTCACAGTGGCAAAAACCTGAACAGCGACCTTAAGAACATCGCTTGTACAAAGAGCACAATCGTTAACCGTTTTGAGCTCGAAAGTCTCTTTCCGAACGCAACGGTAACCGAGTATTCGAATGACGGCGAGGTGCTCAAAGCCCTCGATGAGGGGAAGGCACGTTGCATCATTGTCCCCAGCACGCGCCTGGAAACTCTCCGCGACATCTACGACATCGAGGATTTCGAAACACAGGAACTCACCAACACGGCGCAGCTATCGTGTTTAATTTCGCGCGGCAAGCCCGAGCTGCTGGGAATCATCAATAAGGGCATCGTCAATGCAGGTGAATCGCTCTCTGCAAACAGCTATTTCCCCACATCGTACTCGGCGCAAGAATCGGACACGTTCCAGTTTTTCTATCGTAACCGCACCGCCATTGCGACTGTTATCATCTGCATCTTGCTCACCAGCATCGCCATCCTTGTCTGGTCGCTTTACCGCGCACAGGAGGAACGGCAGAAAGCTGATGCCGCCAACGCCGCCAAAACCGCTTTCCTCACGCGCATGAGCCACGACATCCGCACGCCGTTCAACGGCATCCTAGGCCTTATCGAAATTGAGGAATTGAGAGAAGGCGACATGCAGGTCGCCCGCGAAAGCCGCGCCAAGGCGCGCGTTGCCGCCAATCACCTGCTGTCACTGATTAACGACATCCTCGAGATGGGCAGGATCGAGGAGTGCAAAGTGACGCTCGAGCACGAATCATTCAACCTTAAAGAGCTGTGCGACAATGCGCTCGTACTGTGCAAGCTCCGCGCATCGGACCGCGGCATAACCATGCTCGACACCAGCGAGCCCTACGCTGTCGACCAATATATGATCGGCAGCCCCACCCATATTCGGCAGATCCTTGTCAACCTGCTCGACAACAGCATCAGGTACAACAAGCACGGAGGCACCGTCACGTTCTCATCGACCATCAAACCGGTCGACGACGAGCACGCCGTGTTTTGCTTTAGCGTCTCGGATACCGGCATTGGTATGACGCCCGAGTTTTTGACGCACATTTACGAGCCGTTTGCCCAGGAAGGCGACGATGCGCGTAGCAAGTTCCAAGGAACCGGCATTGGCATGTCTATCGTCAAATCGCTCATCGATATGATGGGCGGCACGATTGAGATTTCGAGTGAGGTTGGCGCGGGAAGCACGTTCAACGTCCAGATACCGCTCGATATCGACAAGAACCCTCAGGCAAAAGAACGTGCGTCCAAGCAGACATACAGTTGCTCGCTTGCCGGCATGAACGTCCTTTTGGCAGAAGACAACGAGCTCAATGCCGAAATTGCCCAGGCTCTACTCGAAAGCGAAGGCATCGTCGTAACGCGCGCCGCCGACGGCAACAAAGCAGTCGACCTATACGTTAGTCGTCCCGCCGGCAGCTTCGATGCGATCCTGATGGACATCATGATGCCGGGCATGGATGGCTACGAGGCAACCCGCGCGATTCGTCTGAGCGAAAAGGCCGATGCAGCCGACATCCCCATCATCGCGCTCACTGCCAACGCCTTCAACGAGGACGCCAAGGCGGCACACGATGCCGGTATGAACGCCCATCTGCCCAAACCGCTCGACTTTAACAAGCTCAAAAACATACTCGCCCGCATCAAGAAAAACGGAACTGTTTCGCTATAGTTTGCGTTTAACCACCATGCACAGCCAGAAAGGAAGCCAACGATGTTTAGGCCCTTACGTCGAAAGAAACGCGCCATCACTGACGAGGAAGCGCGCGAGTTGCTCGCCACCTGTAAGCGCGGCGTCTTTGCCGTCAACGGCGATGATGGCTACCCCTATGCCATTCCCGTCAACTACTTCTTTGACGCCGAGCACGACAAGATTTATTTCCATGGCGCCAAGGCCGGCCACAAGGTCGATTCGCTCAGGCGTGACGATAAAGTCTGCTTTACCGTTTACGGCAACGAGTGGTACAAGGACGGCGACTGGGCTCCTTACGTCATGAGCACTGTGGTCTTTGGCCGTTGCCGCCTGGTAGATGAAGCGCCTGCGTTTATCGAGGACAAAGTCCGCCAGCTCGCGCTTAAGTACTACCCTTCTGCCGAAGAAGTCGAGGAAGAAATCGCCAAAGACATCAAGGGCGTCCAACTCTACGAGATTTCAATTGAGCATCTTTGCGGCAAGCAGATTCAGGAAAAGTAGCGAATGCGAAAAACGCGCTCGCTACCCTCTGCGCCCCATGCGCCCACGCATTTTGACGGCGTGGGCGCATGGGGCAGCACTCGAATCGAGCGCCCCCCTATACCCCAAAAACGTAGCGGTCCAGGCGCTCACACGCCTCCTTTACCCGCGAAAGGGGCAGTGCCAGATTCACGCGAATGTGGCAGGGCCCGTGGAACGGGCGGCCGTCCTGATACCCCACGCCCACACGAGCGCCCTCGTCGAGCAGCCACTGAATATCGCGGCCATGCTCGCGGCACCACTTGGTACAGTCCAGAAACACCATGTAGGTGCCCTGCGGACGTGAATAGGACACGCCCTCAAAATGCTCGTCAACGTAATCGCAGAAGTAGTCAATGTTGCCCTGGATGACCTGATTGAGCTCATCGACCCACTCGTAGCCCTGCGGCTGGTAGGCGCCGATAAGCGCGTGCATCGAAAGGACGTTCATCTCGTTGTAGTGAGTCTTGTTGGACACGGCGCACACGCGGTCGCGCAGCGTCTCGTTATAGATGATGTGGTAGCTGCCGACCAGGCCCGCCAGGTTGAACGTCTTGCTGGGCGCGTAGAGGGCAACCGTGCGCATGCGGGCATCCTCGCTCACCGACTGCGTCGGGATATGCTTGTGACCCGGCAGGATGATATCGGACCAAATCTCGTCCGAGACCACCACGCAATCATGCTGGCGATAGATGTCCATGGCGCGCTCGATCTCGTCGCGCTCCCATACGCGGCCGCAGGGATTGTGCGGCGAGCAGAACACCGCGGCATGGATATGGTTTTGGGCGAGCTTGCGCTCCATGTCCTCAAAGTCCATGCGCCACACGCCCTGGTCGTCGAGTTTAAGCGGGCTGTGGACAATGCGATAGCCCGCGGCCTCGATGGACTTGGTAAAGCCGATGTAGGTGGGACTGTGGACCAGCGCCGCATCGCCCGGCTGGACATATGCGCGCAGCGTCGACACGACACCGCCCAGCACACCGTTTTCGTAGCCGATGTGCTCAGGTGCCAGGCCCTCGACGCCATTACGGCGACTCTGCCATTCGATGATGCGGTCGAAGTACTCGGGGCGCGGATCGAAATAGCCAAACATGGGGTGCTGGGCGCGCTGAATGATGTACTCCTGGACCGTGGGCACCGTGGCAAAATTCATGTCCGCTACCCACATGGGGATGCGGTCGAAGCCCTCGTCGGGTGCGTTCGGAGCCATGTCGGGAATTTCTCCCCAGGAGTCAACGGCGATGGCGTCCATACCGTGGCGGTCGATAAGCGAGGTAAAGTCGTATTTCATGCTGAGCTCCCGTGCAAAGCGGATTGTTTCGGTAGGCGTTATTGTCCACCAGCGTGGGCGGTTTTGACATGGGGTTTGGCGCTTAATTTGACGGGTGCGGACGAATGGCTGGTTAGTCTTGCGCGTCGTTGATAGCGGTTATCGTCAACCTGGTTCCGTCGACCGTAAACGATATGTCGAGCCCGGCGTAGGCCAAGTGGTAAACGCGGTTGGGCTCGTGCTTGCTACCCGCACGGCGCGGATCTTGGCGAAGGACCTCGACCAAGCCGGGGAGCTTTGCAGGCGGGACCGTATCTTTCAGCGCTTGTGGGAACTCAACATCGAGCTCTTGCCACGGCGCGTCCTCAATCCAGCCGCCCGTCGCATCCGGGTGACAGTCGGCAAATGGAATGTAGGGCTTGATGTCGTAGATGGGCGTGCCGTCGCGCAGGTCGGCCCCCAGTATATGGATGATCGGGCCATCATCGGTGAGCTCAACACGGCTGAGCTTGACGCAGGTGAGCCCGATGGGATTAGGGCGAAACGGACTGCGTGTGGCAAACACGCCCACACGCTCGGCTCCACCCAGACGCGGCGGGCGCACGGTTTTCGACCATTTTGCGTTGATGCCGGACCTGTCCTGCGTTTTGGCATCGGCGGCTATGTCCTTAGCCGTGCCGCCGGGCGTTCCGTTTTCGAAGCACCGCAGCAGCCATAGGTGAGAGAAGGAGTCCAGACCCTCAACTGCAGCGTTGGAGGCAAATTCCGGCTCAAAGACGATGCGACCCTGCAGATGGGGCGCCAAAAAGCTGTTGCGTGGGATGCCGAACTTCTGCGGCAGGTCGGTATGTATGTGTGCAATAGGTTCCATGCCGGTCATTGTACGGCATGGAGGCGTGGGGTGTTGCGCGCAATTCTTCGCCGCGGTCCCCGTCGTGCAACCAACGGTTGCTTGGAAGGGTGCCGGCCGCCGCGTATGCTTAAAGCAACAAACAGCAGAAAGGAGCCGTCATGGCCTTTGCAGAAAAGCTCATCGCCATCCGCCGCGACAACAATCTCACCCAAGAGCAGCTCGCCGCCAAGCTCTTCGTCACACGCCAAGCCGTCAGCCGTTGGGAGCGCGGCGAGGTCACCCCGGGCATCGACATGATGAAGCTCATTGCCGCCGTGACCGGCGAGCCACTGTCTCATCTGCTCGAAATGCCCGAGCACTATTGCCAGAGCTGCGGCATGATACTCACGCCCGACGATTGCGGTACCGATGCCCACGGCGCCACGACCGACCATTACTGCAAGTGGTGCTACGACCACGGCAAGTACACCTACGAGACCACGATGGAGGCCATGATTGAGGATTGTGCCCCGCGCCTGGCACAAAACACCGGCATGTCGCTCGACGAAGCCGTCTCGCTTATGGGCGCTGTCCTGCCACAACTGGAGCGCTGGCGTACCGTGCAGGAAAACGAGGAGCGCTACGGTGCCGAGGCGCGGGCGCGCTATGGCGATGAGGCTATCGATGCAGCAAACGAAACGTTACTGGACATGGATCCTCAGACATGGAACGACATGAAGGAACTTGAACGCGCTATTCTGGGTCAACTCTCGATTGCCATGGGCGACGGCGACCCAAAGAGCAACGAAGCCCGCAAGCTTGTCGCAATGCACCGTCGATGGATTGGCCTTAACTGGGGGCACGAACCTCAAGACGAAGCATACCTAGGCCTCGCCCACGGCTATCTTGCCGATCAGCGCTTTATCGACTACTATGACAAGCCCTGCGGCACCGGAGCCACGGCTTTTCTGGTCCAGGCAATCGAGTCGTCGTCGGCTCACGCATAGACCGCAGCGGCTTTGGGTATTTCAATCGAAACCTCAACCGATTGGAGACCCATGGCTACTGATCACGAGCTCGCACTGTACGTTATGACCGGCTGCCCGTATTGCATAAGGGTCAAGCACTTTTTGGCCGATAACGGCGTGACCATTCCCGAGCGCAATATCTCGACCGACCCCGATGCCGAGCAGACGCTCATCGCCGTCGGCGGAAAACGCCAGGTTCCCTGCCTGTTCATCGACGGCAAGCCACTCTACGAATCGAGCGACATCATCGCCTGGGTACAGGAGAACCTGATCTAGTACTCATTGGGGACGCACTTAAATGAGTAGTTCCACTCATTGGGGACGCACTTAAATGAGTAGTCGTTAAAGAACGTCCCCAACGACTACCCGATGACACGGCGATCCTATTCCTCGATCTCTTTCCAGCACTGAGGATCGGCTTCGTACATATCGCCTGTGTAACCATACGTCACAGCGGGGCAGCCGCGGCACCAGCCAAAAAGTTCGCATTTGGAGCACTTCTTGAACTCTTTAAAGTCGCGCTTTGCTTCCATCTGCGGCGAAAAGAACAGCTCCTCGAGCGAGTTCTCGGCAACGTTGCCCACCTTGCTCTCCATGCGACGGCACGCATAGACGTCGCCCGTAGGCAGCACCGTCATATGGCCCGTACCGCAATGGCAGCCGTCGTAGATCATGCCGGGCTTGGCACTCTTGGGGATGGTGAATTTGCCCTGCTCCCACAAAAGAAGCGTCCACAGGTGATCTTTGAGCTGGAAGAACGTTTTGCGGCCCGCAGCCTGGTGAAACTCCATACGCTCTTGCGCGGCCAGCAGCACGTCGCGATATTCCAGCGGCTCCAGATGGAACTCATCACGCTTTTGGCCCGAGGTGGGGCAGTATCGTCCAAAAGCGAACACGTCGACTTCGAGGCTTGCCACAAGGTCAATGAGCTGCGGCAGCTCGGCGGCATTCATACTCGAAACCGTGTTCATAACGGCAACCCAGATACCCGCGCGCTTAAGGCACCCAATCGCACGCAAGGTCTCGACAAACGAGCCGGGCTTACGGAAGTAATCGTGCGTTTTCTCGAGTCCATCGAGCGAGAGCTGGTATTTGCGGCATCCCAACTCTTTCATGCGGGCGCAGACCTCGTCGGTCAGATGGAACGGATTGCCCATCACGCACCACATAAAACCCCGCTCGTGCAAAAGCTCGGCAAGGCGCCAAAAATCGGGATGGAGTATGGGGTCACCGCCCGTAACGTAAAAGTACGGCTGACGACCGATGCGTTCGCAGAGGGCCTGGGCCTGATCGACGACCTCGACCATCTGCTCCCACGGCATGCGCTTAAAACCAGCGCAGGCACCGTTGGCGAAGATATAGCAATGTTTGCAACGCTGATCGCATTCATCCGTAATATGCCACTGGAAGGCAAACGCGGGCTTTTGCATCGTGGGACTCCCTTGGTCGATGTTCAAATTGATGACGGTATTGGGCTACAGGCGCTCAACGGCGCCGACGGGGCAATTCTCTTCACAGGCGCCACAGTGCAAGCAGTGCTCAGGCTCTATGCGATACGAGTCACCCGGCTCGATGCACTTCTGCGGACAGTGCTCAAGACAGGTACCGCAACCGATACACGCATCGGAATCAATACGAAAACCCTTAACGGGCGCGGACGCCATGTCCTCGTCTAGGGTAAAGACAGCGCGCTCAATAGGACGAACCCCAAGGTTAAAGTAGTCGAGCACGATGTTTTCGACCTTAAAGATAGTGTTGATATCACGCGTATCACCGGGATAAACGTTGGCAAGATACGGCTGCTCGGCATAAATAACGTCACGCCAGTAAACTTGCTCGGAATCCAAGGCGGGAGTGGCAACGCCGGACATGCGAATCATTTCGTTAAACCGCGTGTGGACGAGCGTTTGGACGCGCCCATCGGCCATAAGCTGGCGGGCCATCTCCTTGCCGCGCGCCGTGAGGAAGTAGATGGCGCGGGACTCGTAATGTACAGCGCTCACGCAGCGAATTTGCGGCGCGCCATTTTCGTCCACAGTTGCCAGCGAGAGCGTCCCGGCAAGCTGCATCTTCTTGAGACAAGTCTGAGCATCCATTACGAGTCCCCTCCTAGCGATTGCTTACTGAGCGTCCGCAGCGCCGCAAGCGGTGCCACAGGCCGGCGCGGCCTTGGGATCGGCGGAGCCGCAAGCAGGGGCGGCAGCAGGATCGACGGAGCCGCAAGCAGGAGCAGCCGCGGGATCGACGGAGCCGCAAGCGGTGCCACAGGCCGGCGCGGCCTTGGGATCGGCGGAGCCGCAGGCGGGCGCGGGATCGGCGGTACCGCAAGAAGCGAAAGCGGCAACGTTCTCGAGATTCTCGGACATGGCAATTCCTTTCGATTGGGGGCGGCTGGGCGAAGCCGCCCGGACGTAGACGCTTTTGCGCCTAAGCACATCATGCGAGGAATGCACCCCACCCAAAAGAAGGCACTAATCTATTAGCCAGTTACCAAAAAGTAAGTTGTAGCCGCGGGCGCCAGCAGCTGCGATAATGCAAGCAACCTACCCGATTGCGAGGTTACCATGCTCACCAAAGAAGAACTGCCTCCCTGCCCCGTCGCTACGTGTTTTCAGCTCTTTGGCAACAAGTGGAAAATCTATATCATCCAGCAGCTCATTGAGCAGCCCCTGGGCTTCAACGCGCTACATCGCTCTATTCCCGGCATCAGTCAAAAGGTGCTCTCGTCAAACCTAAAGGAAATGGATGCCGCGGGACTTATCACGCGCACCGTCATTCCCGAAACGCCCATCCGTACCGAATACGCGCTGAGCGAGCTGGGTCAAAGCCTTATGCCCATCATCGATTCTCTTGTGGAATGGGGCACCGACTACCAGCAGCTTGTGCGAAGCTCCTAGCAGCTACGGGCTTTTGCAAATTGAGCGCCGTGGGGCATACCGCTCCACGGCGCTTACCTTTTTGTGCCCTCTTTTGAAGAAGCGGTCCGGGTTGCACACTGCTGTCAAACACGCCCAACTCAATTGGACAGGAGGTCAGCCATGAATCAAGCCGAGCGTCGTATTTGGCTTATCAATGCATTGCTCAACGAGCGAGCGGACGGACGCGGCATTGCCGTTCCCGCCGGAGCCGGTGAGCAGTGTGATTTGCTCAGGGCCCTTATGAACGTGCGGTCGCCCGAAGCGCTCGCGACAGAGGTGCTCGATATCCAGGATGCCTACTTGCAGCAGCGGCTTGTTGAGCGCGGCGGCGCAACCGATGCCGGCACGCTTCCCTACTGCAATCGCATTGCCGTCTGGCGTGGCGACATCACGCTGCTTAAGGCCGACGCCATCGTCAACGCCGCCAACAGCCAAATGCTCGGCTGTTTTGTGCCGGGACACCACTGCATCGACAATGCCATCCACACATACGCCGGCACGCAGCTGCGCCTGACGTGCGCCAGCCTCATGTGTAAACAGGGGCATGAGGAACCGACCGCATGCGTCAAGGTCACGCCAGCCTTTAACCTGCCCAGCAGTCATATCTTCCACACCGTCGGTCCCATCGTGCCCAACCATAAGCCTGGCCCGCGCGAGGAACTGCTACTGCGCCGTTGCTACACCAGCTGCCTGGAAGAAGCGACGAGCCGAAAGCTCGACACGCTTGCCTTCTGCTGCATTTCGACGGGCGTCTTTGGCTATCCCCAACAAGCCGCCGCGCGCGTTGCCATCGATGCCGTTCGTCATCATCTAGACCATAACGACCCCAACCTTAAGGTGATCTTCAATGTTTTTCTCGCGTCTGACGAGTCAATCTACCGCGACCTTCTCCAAGCAGATCGCTAAGCTCCGAGCCGCACTCGATGCATCCGACGCCGTGATAATCGGCGCCGGCGCGGGTCTTTCCACCGCGGCTGGCTACGCCTACGCGGGAGAGCGCTTCGAGAAACTCTTTGGCGACTTCGCCGCACGCTACGGCTTTACCGACATGTACTCCGGCGGTTTCTACCCCTATGACTCCCTCGAGGAATACTGGGCATTTTGGAGCCGCTATATCATGTGCAACCGATATGACCCCATACCCAAGCCCATCTACGAACAGCTTTTGGGCCTGCTGCGCGACCGAGATTACTTTGTGCTGACCACAAACGTAGACCATTGCTTCCAACGCGCCGGTTTCGATAAACAGCGACTCTTTTACACGCAGGGCGACTATGGTCTATTCCAGTGCAGCAAGCCCTGCTGTCAGGAAACTTGGGACAACGAAGAGCTCGTACATTACATGGTCGCCGCCCAAGAAGACCTGCGCATTCCTTCTGCGCTAGTGCCCCGTTGCCCCCATTGCGGCTCCCCGCTCACGATGAACCTGCGCGCCGACGATACGTTTGTGCAGGATAAGGGCTGGTATGCCGCGGCCGACCGTTACCAAGATTTCCTGCGCCGCCACAGCAATATGCGCATCCTGTTCTTGGAGCTTGGTGTGGGCGGCAACACGCCCGTCATCATCAAGTACCCGTTTTGGCAGATGACTGCCAAAAACGAGCGCGCAACGTACACATGCGTCAATTTTGGCGAGGCAGTCGCTCCGGCAGAAATCGCCGATCGCAGCATTCTAATCAACGCCGACGCAGGGCGTGTGCTGGACGCACTTGCCGTCCAAGCCGTCAGATAGCAAAGGCGATGCTGTCTCACATAGTCGTTGGGGACGTTCTTGAATGACTAGTCGTTAAAGAACGTCCCCAATGACTAACTAGCCGTGAAAGCGGGCTATGGGCGCCAGAGGCTGCTCGCGAAAGACGCGCTCGACGGCGGCGCGGTATTCGTCGACCTTTTTGGTCTTGCGCACGATCTTGTGAACGGTAGCGGGATCGGCGAAGGCGCACTTGGCGTAGAACCACCACTCCTTCATGCGAAAGACTGCATTGCCGCCAATCTCATCCGCATAGGCTGCGAACAGCGTGTCGTGGAAGCGCTGCAGCTCAGCTGCCGTGGCAGCAGGACCGCCCTTAACCATGCGAGCCAGTGCGGGGTTCGCAAGCAAGCCGCGCCCCAACATTACGTGACGCGTTCCGGGATAGGCCTCCACCAGCGCATCCATGTCCTCAAGATCAAAGATGTCGCCGTTATAGGCCACGGGAAACGGCGCCCGCTCCAGCGTCTCGCCGTAAAACTCTTTGCGCGGCGAACCCGTATAGCGGTCCTTTTGCACGCGCGGATGCACGATCAGCTCTGCCAACGGCATGCGGCAATAGAGGTCGAGCACGCGCTCGTATTCGTCGTCGTTCTCCAATCCCAGCCTGGTCTTGACCGACACCGGCAACGGCGAGCGTTCACACACGTCGCTCAAGAACACCTCGAGCTCATCCAGGTTGCGCAAAAAGCCCGAACCCTTGCCTTTAGCGACAACCGTACCCGAGGGGCAGCCAAGGTTGAGATTGACCTCGCGGTAACCCATATCGGCGAGCATCTGCGCCGCCCACACAAACTCGTCTGCGTTCTTGGACATCAGCTGAGGCACCACGTTAAGCCCCTGGTTATTGGCAGGGTTCACCTCTTTAAACGCCTTGCCGCCAAAGCGGTTACCCACCCGCGGCGGCGGCAAAAACGGCGTGTAATAACAATTGAGCGCACCGAAGCACTCCGCATGCACGCGACGGAACACATGCCCGGTAATCCCCTCCATAGGGGCCAGCGATAAATACATCGACATCCACTCTCAACTCACAATGTGACAAAGGGACAGTCCCTTTGTCACATTCGCAAATCATCATTCGAGTGATTATTTTGGCACAGCAGAGCAAATGACCCCATGCATGTTATTTGTCCTTCGGCAGTGGCTTCATGCTCCAAAAGACGACGTTCATAATGACGACAATGACGAGCACGACGCCGTTGGCCACCCAAAAGCCCATATCGAGGCCGAGCCACTCCGAGGTACCAAACAGGTCAATCCAAATCTGCGTCCAGTTCATGCGAACGCTCCTCTCATGTCAAATCCCCTGTTACAGCAACTCGCCATAGCGCTTGACATATGCCTTCTTAAGGCTTGTCGCCAGCGCCATGTACAGCAAGACGCACGGAATCAGGAACAGGAAGTACTCAATGGGCAAGGCACCCAGACCCAACGTGGGTCCAAGCGGGCTAAATGGAATCGCCGTGAGCAGCGCGATGCCCGTCATCGTGAGCAGCATCACCGGCGCCGAGGCGCGGCTCTGGATAAACGGCAGCTTGGGCGTGCGGATCATATGAATAACCAGCGTCTGGCTCCACATGGACTCGACAAACCAACCGGCCTGGAACAGCGCGATATATGCCAGCTGCATCTGCCCCAGCGCAGCGCCCGAGTAAACATGCGCCAGATCGTTAAACAGCACGCCGTGGCTCACAAACAGCGGGCAGAAAACAAAGTACATAAAGATGTAGGTCATAAAGTCGAAGATGGAGCTGGTGGGACCGATCCAGATCATGAACCTGCCGACACTCGACGCATCCCAGGTACGCGGCACGCGCAGGAACTCCTCGTCCACGTTATCCCAGGGAATCGCCAGGCAGCTGCAGTCATAAATCAAGTTGAGCAAAATCAGCTGGATGCTCATCATGGGCAAAAACGGCAGCAGGGCAGACGCGGCAAGCACGCTAAACATGTTGCCGAAGTTAGAGCTCGCGGTCATCTTGATGTACTTGATCATGTTAGCGTAGGTCTTACGCCCCTCGATGATGCCCTCCTCGAGCACCATCAGGTCCTTCTCGAGCAAAATAATGTCCGCCGACTCCTTGGCAACGTCGACAGCGGTATCGACCGAGATTCCGATATCGGACGACTTCATGGCCGAGGCATCATTGATGCCGTCACCCATATAGCCCACAACATGCCCGTTGTCGCGCAGAACGGAGACGACACGCGCCTTTTGGTCGGGCGTGAGCTTGGCAAACACCTGCACGTCCTCGGCGCGGCGGGCGAGCTCCGCATCATCCATGGCGGCAATATCGCTGCCCAGCAGCATGTTGTTGACCTGCAGCCCCACCTGCTTGCAGATGGTACGCGTGACCTTCTCGTTGTCTCCGGTCAAAATCTTGGTGGCGACGCCATGATTGCGCAGTGCCTCGATAGCATCGGCCGTCGACTCTTTAGGCGGATCCAAAAACGCCAGATAGCCGATTAGGACCATATCGCACTCGTCTTGGGCGCTAAAGGCGCCGACCGGCGAAGGATTGGACTTTTGCGCAATCGCCAACACGCGAAAACCGTCGTCGTTCAGATCGGCGACCGTTGCAAGGATGCGCTCGCGCACTTTGCCATCCAGCACGCGAACCGCACCATCGATCTCGGCATGCGAGCACACCGAGAGCATTTCCTCGACAGCGCCCTTGGTGACCATCTGAATCTTGCCGCTGCGATCGCGCACCACGGTGGTAAGGCGACGGCGCGCAAAATCAAACGGCACCTCGTCGACCTTTACGTATGCCTCCGAAAGATCGGTGAGACTCGGGTCGTTTTGCTCCTCTTCCTCGGTGCACTTGATAATCGCCAGGTCCATGAGGTTCTTGTAGCCCGTCTGGAAATAGCTGTTGAGATAGGCGTGGCGCAAAACGCGCGAATCCTCCTGACCGTTGATATTCCAGTGATACTCCAGCACCACCTGGTCCTGCGTCAGCGTGCCGGTCTTGTCCGTGCACAGCACGTCCATGGCGCCAAAGTTCTGAATCGAGTTGAGGTTCTTAACGATGGTCTGTTTTTTGCTCATGGCAACTGCGCCCTTGGCAAGGCACGTGGTGACAATCATAGGCAGCATCTCGGGCGTAAGACCCACGGCAATGCTGATGGCAAAGAGGCCGGCATCGAGCCAGTTGCCCTTGGTAACGCCGTTAATCAAAAAGACGAATGGGACCATCACCATCATAAAGCGGATGAGCACCCACGAGACGCCATTGACGCCTTTGGAAAAGCTGGTCTCCACGGCGTCATCCGAAAGGCTCGACGCCATCGAACCAAACAGAGTCTGCTCGCCCACGCTAAAGACGGCTGCGGTCGCGCTGCCCGAGATCACGCTGCTGCCCATAAGGGCGATATTCTCGAACGACGTTGCCGAATCGGATTCTACACAGGTCGTGGGCATTTTCTCGACAGGCTCGCTCTCACCCGTCAGGCTGGCCTGGCTCACAAAGAGGTCCTTGGCCTCGATGATTCTCACATCCGCAGGGATCATGTCGCCAGCGGAAAGGTGCACAATGTCGCCGACCACCACATCGTCGATGGGAATCTCCTCCTTGGGAGCACCCTTTCGAGTGACCGTCACGGTCGTCGTGATCATGTCGAGCAGCTTTTCGGCCGCGTTGCCGCTACGCGCCTCCTGGATATAGCGCAACGTGCCCGAAAGCACCACCATCGTGGTGATGATAATCACGGTCAGCGGATCGAAATCTTCCGGCACGCTCCCCATAAGCGAAAGGGCGGGAAACACCATGTCCGTTGCCGCCGAGATAATGGCCAGGAAAAATAGGATTGCCGTAAAGGGGTTGACGAAGGCGTCTGCGAGCCTGCGGGCCAGCGACTTATTCTTGCCGCGCGTGACCACGTTGCGCCCGTTGTCCGCCTCACTGTGTGCGACCTCGTCGCGATCCAGACCACCCAGGTTGGACCCGACCCATGTCATAGCATCGCTCAGCGGAATGGTCGCCGCATACTGGATGCGCCCCTCCGCACGATGCCGAATCAAATCGTGCTGCGCTTGAGCCGTCGAAGCCGCACGGTGCATGGTTAACATCTTCACTTACTACGCTCCGTTCTATCGATTGCATGCAGAGCAACTTAGCTGCGGCGGTCCTTAACAAGATGGGACCGCGGCGACGCACACCGCCCTGCGCTTCCGGTACTGTCACTGCCGCTCAAGGTCCTCACCTCTCCTTCGCGTCTGCGACTGTTCACAGCATAGAAAAGCCGCAAGACCAGGCACATGGCTGGTTTCTTGCGGCTTTCTTGCGATTCGGCAAGGATTGTTCTGCTGCTTTCTATTGGCGGGGGCAATAGGCCAAAGCGTCATTCCGTCATCTTGTAGCCCACGCCCCACACGGTTAGCAGGTAGCGCGGGTTGTCGGGCTCGGGCTCGATCTTCTTTCGAATCTTTCGGACAAAGGCCATGATGTTGCTGTCGTCGAGCAAATACTCGTCCCGCCACACCGCTCGATAGATTTCTTCCTTGCTAAGGACCGTGCCCCTATTGGTGGCCAAAAAGGCAAGGATGTCAAACTCCTTGGGCGTGAGCGAGGCGGGTACACCCAAGACCTTCACGGTGCGCGAAGCCAGGTCAATCGACAGCCCGTCGATAACGATGGGCTCTGCGGCGGAACCCGGCTGCGAACCCGCGAGCATGAGTTCGACGGATGTGAGTCTGCCCGACGCGATATCGGCAAATATAGGCGCAAGCTCGTGGGCGGCGGCACTGCCGGACGAGAACAGCGCACCGCTGAGCTCGGCGGCCTCGGCGGGCGTGATCGCTATGTTGGTTCTGTTCGTTTGCATAGAACCACCCTAGAACAAACTGCTCGCACGGGACAGGTAGACCCGCTTGATGACCGAAACGACAACAAGGTACAGCACACTGAGCAGTGCGACGACGCCCAAATACCACGCCGGTAAAGCGGCAAGACCGATCAGTTGCACCGCCGGACCCAGTGCGAGTAAGGCAGACGCGACAAGCATGATGCCGACCATCATCGCGAGCAAACGGCGCGGGCGATCAGCCCCGCGAACGCATCGTGTTCGCAAGACCAAAAGCACCAGCGACTCGGTCCATGCGCACTCCAGCAGCCAACCTGCTTGGAACATGGCAATAAAGGCCGCCCTACCCGCGTCGTCCAACGCCATAAAAGATGCACCGCATACGGCGGGGCACACGCCAAAGAACAAAATGGCAAAGGTGATGATGTCAAAGGCCGAGCTCGCAAAGCCAAAATGGAGCATAAAGCCACCCAGGCCCTTGCCCGACCATGCCTTGGGGCGAGCAATCTCCTCGCCGTCAACGTTATCCCACGACAACGCCAGGCAGGTCGCGTCGTAAAGCAAGTTGAGCAAAAGCAGCTGAGTAGCGGTCGCCGGCACAAAGGGCAAGAAGATGCTGGCGGCAGCCACCGAACAAATATTGCCAAAGTTAGAACTCGACGCGATGCGGATGTACTTGGAGGCGTTGGCGAACGAGGCCCTGCCCTCGCGTACGCCCTCGGCAACGACGCCCAGGTCGCGCTCGAGCAGCACGAGGTCGGCAACCTTCTTGGACTCGGCGGCGGCAGAATCCACAACGATACCGACGTCTGCCGCCGTAAGCGCCGGCACGTCATTCACGCCGTCGCCGATATAGCCGACGGCATGGCCCGAAAGCCGGATGAGCCCTACGATACGCGCCTTTTGCGCGGGCGTGAGCTCGGCAAAGACGCGAGTCTGCCCCACCTGGATAAGCGCCTCGGACTCCTCCATGGCATCGAGCATGGCACCCGTGATGACGTTACCGGCGGGAATCCCAAGGCGTTTACAGGTAGAACGAGCGACCGACGCCGAATCACCGGTCAGCACGCGCACCTCGACAGACAGGTCGGAAAGTGACCGAATGGCAGCGTGGGCGCTAGCCTTTGGTCGGTCGAAGAAGCCCAGAAAACCGCACAGCACCAGACCGTCCCAACCCGCCGCCGTCGTACTGTAGGCGACAGCGAGCACTTTGATGCCATCGGCACGCATATCCTCGGCAACCTCGTAGGCGCTCTGGCGCCCTTCTTCATTCATGGGAACGAGCTCGCCTTTAAAGCTCGCCCAGTCGCAATGTGCGCAAACGCTTTCGACCTCGCCCTTAACGATGGTCAGGCGACTGTCGGGACGAGCAGGCAGCCCCAGACACCCAAGTGCCCCCGGTGTGGTGCCGAGCTTAACGCCCGACGCCTTGACAACGTGATCAAAGGGATCGGACGCATACAGGGTAAATGAATGACCAAGATCTTTGGCAGCAAGGCGAAGCTCGGGTGCGGCACACGCATCGGCAATAGCCCGGTTAAGTTGATTGGCGACGGTCCCCTGATTCATACTCTCGAGATACGCCAAGTTGAGGGTCTGCTCGCTCTCGTTGCCCAGGATATCGGTGTAGTACTCAAGCACCGCGACATCTTCTGTCAGCGTTCCCGTCTTGTCCACGCACACTACGTCCATGGAGCCCAGCGACTCCATGGCATCGACGTTCTTAACGATGACTTGCTTGTTTTTGAGACGACGGGCGCTGCCCGACAGACAGACGCTCGTAACGACTGGAAGCATTTCGGGAACCAGACCAACGGCCGTTCCCAAAGCAAACAGCAGCGCTTGCGCCCAGTCGCCCAACACGACGCCACGAATCGTAATGACAAACGGCAACACAATCAGCATGCACTTGACTAAAGCCGCGCAAATGCTCTTGGCCCCAACATTAAACTGCGTGGCAGGGCGGGCGCGCCGGCACGGCACGGCCTCATCCTTGTCGGCACATGCAAGAACGGTTGCCGAGGCCTTGCCATCAACAATAGTCGTCCCTGCGCGAACGGTCTCGCCCTCCCGCTTTGCGGTCTGGCCACTCTCGCCTGTAAGCGATGACTCGGAAACAAGAATGTGATTGCCCTGGGCAAGAATCGCATCGACCGGGCAGAGCATGCCAGCGTACAAGCGAATCACATCGCCAGGCACAAGCCGGTCGGCATTGATTTGAACCCAGCATGCGTCAACACGCTTCCAAACGGCCGCATGGCTCGCCCTCAGCATATGGCGATTGAAGGTGCGCATAGCCTCATTTTCATAGAACAGACGCACCAAGCCGCCGACCAGCCACATTGCAAACAACACAGTAGGCGCGAACACCCCCGTCTGGCCCTGCGCCTGCGGAACGACATCGACCAAAAAAGCCAAACCGGCCAGCGCAAGCAACAGGGACGAGAACGGATTGAAAAATGATTTTTTAATCATCAGAGCCTCTTTCTAGCATGGATTCGATTGTATCCGAGGCATATACCGGTATCCCCGCCCCACTCCTTGCGACTTCCTTGCTTTTACATGCAACACATGTGACACAGGAACGGCCCCTTTGCCTTATTCCTTGATTTCCGGTTACCGCACACAAAGAACAAACGCCTGCTAATCATTTACGCTCAGGGACATGTGTACGCCACAGACGGAAAACGATGGGGATCGAGGGCTTCGCGCAGCAGCTCACCGAACATGACAAGAAGTGCATCCAGTGATACTGCACATACCCAAAATCGCAGCAACTGTCCTCGTCATGGCGTTCGCAGTATGTCTGCTGAGGCTGCCACTCCGCATGACCAACGACATCGTATTTCGCCAAAAGGGTTTCCAACCAGCGGGAATGTATTCCGCAATCACACTCCCCGCAATCGCACTCACCATCTTTTGCTAATGCGCCCTTGCACCGCGCTTTGGGATGCAGGACAAACAGTGAAAGGAGCTGCAAGCAGGTTTACACTCTAGCTGCTGCTCTCAAACGCCGTCTACATCTCGAGGTCTAATACTTTTCCCGAGAAGTGAACGGCTGTATTTGGGCCCCCGAAACATCGACATTTTTAGACGTTAAAACCGCAGGATTCGACTGGCAAAACCGCAGGAAATTGCACGCCAAAAGTGCCGATGCTTCGGGGGTCCGTTTTCACTCGTTCACTTCTCGGGAAAAGTATTTGACATCGATTTCGCAAGGGCCCCAATATGGCAAAGGGGCAGTCTCCTGCCGCATAACGAGGCGCCCTATTGTCACTGGCAGAATCCATCCGAGGACTGTAAGGGGCACGCATTCCATAAGAGTTGAATCCAACAGCTAAAACCGATTCCACATGCATGAAAACGCGCTCGGTATCAGGCAAAAAGCAGTGATGGCAAGGAGAGACGTCCCATTGCGACGGGCGCGAAAAGCATCCTTGCCAACGCCCAGGCAGCGCATCGTATGCTCGGCAGGACCATCTGGCAAGCCGACATGGCAAACCCATCGAGCTGCCATGACACTTTAGCCGCATGACCATGCACTCATCGATGGCGGGATTCTCTATACTGAGTCACATATGACGGTATCGCGCCAAAGGAGAACGCCGTGACCACGTCGCAGATATCCCTGCTCGCGCTCATCTCGGTTGGAGGCATCGGCATCCTGCTTATCGGAATGAGCACGCTCATGAAAGCCGCCGCCCGCAGGAAAGCCAAGGCCTGCACCGCTATGATCATGGGAACGGTCATTGACCACCGCTTTATGGGCGAAGGCAGAATGTATCCCGTTTTGGAGTACACCGTCGACGGCACGCGGTACCACGTGAGAAAACAATTCCGCGGCGTAAAGACCAAAAGCTTGTCGGGACTCCCCGTCCGCACGCAAAGCGCGGCGTACGAAGACGCCAAGGGCTGGTTGCACGTACAGACAGGACCCATCACACGCCTAGATACTCTCGCAGAGCAGCTTTGGCCCCTCGGCAGCCAAATGACTGTGCACTACAACCCCAGCAGCCCAGACAAGAGCTATGTCGAGCGCCCTATCGTGGGCGACTTTGCCACGCTGATATTTAACATCGCGGGTATCTTGCTCATCGCGCTGAGTATTTTGCTCTATGTTCTTATCCAGCGCTAGCTCAGACTGATACATCCCGCGCGCCGCGCGCCACAACGACCGCCACGACACCAAGGACCAGCTATGGCAACACTCTCCGAACAAGAACGTAAGCGCATCCAGCGATACTGCATTTGCCCAAAGGTTGCCGGCGCGGCGCTTGCCATGGCATTCGTGCTGCCCTTATCGATCATTCCTTTCGAAATGGTCGACGACATCGTCTTCCATCACGAAGGCTTCCAAGAGACAGGCATGATGACCGCCTTGGTGCTCACCGCCATCGAGCTCGTTATATTCTGCTACTGCGCTCTCGCCCCGCGCTTTGGCATGCGTGGCAAGCAGTGGAAGGAAATGCAGCGCCGGCTCGCCGTCGAGCAGAGCGAGAAAGACCGCTCGGCACAAATCGCAGGCGTTGTTGGCACGCAGGCCGCCGCGCGCCTGCTCAAGAACAGCGACAACGAGACCGCGCGCAACCTGGGCGGCGCGGCAGAAGTCGCCGCTGCCGTAGGCGCCGTCGCCACCGCGGCAGACGTGCTTACCGAGAGCTTCGCCAACGCAAAGGCTATGGCAGAGGCCTGTGGCGTGCCTGTCCCCCGTGCAAAGAAGTGGGTCATCGCGCTTGTGGCGCTGCCCCTCGCGATCGTATGCGGCGCCTATATCCCGCAGCTGGCGCAGGGAAACATCGAGATGCAGGAGAACGCCGCGGCCGCGGCTGAGCAGATCGCCATTGCTCGCAAGGCATTAGAGCCCTCATGCGAGTACGTGTCCGCCGATGACCCCTACGAGCGATATCAAGATTACGGCTATCACGTCCGCGGTTATCTGCACGACGGCGACTCCGATACCCAAAAGACCTATACGTACCTGGATTTTGACAACAAGGGGACACTCACGGAAGTGAGCTACGCGGCAGAGGTCGACCCCGGCGCGAGCCTCGAGGACAACCTCGCCCGTATCGAGCTCGATCTTGACGAGCTTTCCTCTGTTGTCCAAACCATAGACGTCAAGACCACAAGCCCCGAGCTCCTAGCACCGCAGAAGCTCCCCGAAGAGTTTAGGCAAGCTTTTTTGAACGGCTCGCTCTACGAGAGAATCTCTATCAGGACGAGTGACGACCCTATTAAAGCGTATTACTCGTTTGACACGGATCCCGAGGACGAGTTTGACGAGTACACCCATCCAACCATCCGCATCACGCTGATGGGCAAAACGAACTAGGTGCAGGGAGATGAATGTGACAAAGGGACTGTCCCTTTGTCACATTATTCGGAGCGTAGGGCTTCCACGGGGTCTTTCTTGGATGCGCTACGGGCCGGCAGCAGGCCGGCGACAACCGTCAACAGCACCGAAATCGCGATGAGCACCAGCGCATCCTGCACGGGCAGGCTCATCAAGTTGGGGACCTGTTTGGCAGCAAGCGCCCAGGCATTGACCGGAAAGCTCACGACAACCACGACGGCAACGGCAAAGACGCCGGCAATGAGGCCCTCGATGAAGGTCTCGGCATTGAACACGTTGGCCACATTGCGCTTCGACGCGCCAATCGCACGCAGGATGCCAATCTCCTTTTTACGCTCCAGTACGCTGATGTAGGTGATGATGCCGATCATGATGGAGCTGACGACCAAGCTGATGCTCACAAATGCGATGAGTACCAAGCTGATGGTGTTCACGATGTCAGTTACCGAGCCCATGATGATGCCCATGTAGTCGGTGTACGAGATTGCCTGCTCATCGTGTCCAGCAGCTTTGACCTGCTTGTTGTACGCATCGATGTAATCGAGCACGCGCTCCTTGGCCTCAAAGTCGCGCGGGAAAATCTTGACCGAGATAGGGTCCGCCTCGTCCGCATAGCCCAACGTGGTCAGATTGTTGTCGTAGGTGAGCTTCGACGCCTTGGCATAGCTCATCATGAGCGAACTCAGGTCCTCGGCGTCCATGTTGAAATGGATGGCACGCGCAAAGGCGCTCGCATCCACACGCATAGCGCTCGCCAGGTTGGCAAAACTCGATGACATCTGCGTCGCCATCTGGCCCATGAGCCCTGCCGCGCCCGCCTTGAGCTGGGACGATACCGTCGACGCTATCTGCTCGCTGATCGTCTTCATGACCTGGTCCATAGCCTGCTGCAGATACGGAGCCAGCTGCTTTTGCACATAGTCGGTCATCGCCTGCTGCAGGCGCTCGGCCAGGGCATCGCCGCCCAGCGCCCTGAGCTGAGCCAGGCATTGCTGGGCTGCGGCATCATTCTCAAGATACGACGAGAATGCGGCAGCAAGCTTTGACGCGTCCTTAAGATCATCGGGCGTCAGTGCCTTAAACTGATCAGACTGCAAAAAGCCCTCAAACAGCTGGTTGGCTAGTGTTCCCACCTGCTGCATTTGCTCGGGCGTAAGTTCCAGACCGTCAAAGATACCCGAGAAATCGGGGGCCGGCGCTTTGGCCATGATGTCACTAAAGTCGATGTCCTTACCAACGCCCGAAAGGTCAATGTTCAGCCCGGACAAATCGATACCAGAAAGGTCGACACCGCCCGCCGCGCCCGAGAGCGCAGATGCATCGAACGAGAACGCACTTTTGAGCGTCGCCTCGTCCACGCTGAACATACTGCCCAGATCCACGCCCTGCTTGGCCTCGCCTTGCAGTTCGTCGAAAGACTTGCCCGTAAAGACATCCGTCTCGGGGTGGGCAAGCTGCTCTTGCACAATCTGCGAATCGGCGGCACGCTCCATAAGCTGGCGAGTCAGTGCATGCGTATAGGCAATGCCCGGAGACAATGCACTCGCATTGGCCGTCTCGTTAGGTCGCACCACGCCCACAATACGCACGTCAATGCCGTCGGCAACCTTGGCCGTCATAAAGTCGGCGTCGCCAGACATGTCAGTCCACATGCCGGTCTCTTCGTTTTTACGATAGGCATCGGCCGGCGACAGCACCTTAAACGTCGTGGACAGCGCATCGTCGTAGGTAAAGTCGCCGCCGGTCTTGGGCGTCTCAACCTTGCCATCGGCCGTCATGGCGCTGTTAACCAGGTCGTTGAGCTCATCGATATCCAGCGCACCGATGCTGTAGAGCGTGTAGTCGCCCACCGTGCCGCGGCTCGAAAGTACCATCACGGCTTCGTTGGCAGACGTGGGCCAATGGCCGGCGACGACATCGTACTGGCTGTCGAGCAGGCTCTGGTCGTCAATCATCTCGTTAAAGACCGAGGTTCCCATGGAATCCATGCTCACCGTTGCCGCCGAACTTGCGCCGCCGCTCATGGCCTCGGTCATAGCGTTGGGCACCAGCCGGACAGGCTTCTCATCGTCCTTGCCCGCACGATAGACAACCGGCGTCACGCCGTAGCCGTACTGGATAGCGTTGACCTCTTTATTGATACCGTCGCCGTCGTCGTCAAGCCATGCCTTAAAGCTTGTCATATCGTTAGATTTAACACTTGCGAACATGTCCTTTACGGCTGTGACCACAGGGATCTTGTCGGTTCCCTTAGCTTTGCCACCGGTAGCGTCATCGGACGAGCCCTCGCCCTTGGACGCCTCCTCATCGGTAGCCCCATGGCCGCCCATCATGGACGACAGGTCGTAGTCTTGTTTGGAAATCGTCAGCGGGTAGCTCGAGAGCGTGTCCTCCTCGACCTTTTTGATGTAGTCGTTTACGCCGTTGGACAGCGCCAGGATCGCCGCAATGCCGATAATGCCAATCGAGCCCGCAAAGGCCGTCATGGCCGTGCGACCCTTCTTGGTCATGAGGTTTCGGGCAGAAAGCCCCAGCGCCGTCACAAAGCTCATCGAGGTTTTGCGCGTGGGCTTGGCCTCGCGACGCGCGGCCTCGGCAGCATCAAAGGGATCTGAATCGTCGGTGATCTTGCCGTCCGCCAGGGTGACGATGCGCGTGGCGTACTTGTACGCCAGCTCGGGATTGTGCGTGACCATGATGACCAGACGGTCGCGCGCAACGTCCTTGAGCAAATCCATGACCTGCACGGATGTCGTTGAGTCCAAGGCGCCGGTCGGCTCGTCAGCCAGCACAATCTCGGGATCGTTGATCAGGGCGCGGGCAATAGCCACGCGCTGCATCTGGCCGCCCGATAGCTGGCTCGGGCGCTTGTTAACGTGCTCGCCCAGACCGACTGCCTCAAGCGCCTTGCGTGCACGCTGGCGGCGCTCGGCATGCCCCACGCCCGTGAGCGTAAGCGCCAATTCCACGTTTTCCAAAATGGTCTGATGCGGAATGAGGTTGTAGCTCTGAAACACAAAGCCAATGCGATTGTTTCTGTAGGCATCCCAATCGCGGTCGCTGAAGTCCTTGGTCGAGATGCCATCGATCAACAGGTCGCCGGAATCGAAATGGTCGAGTCCACCAATGACGTTGAGCATCGTAGTTTTACCCGAACCCGAGGGACCCAGGATGGCTACAAACTCGTTATCGCGAAAAGACAGGCTTACGCTGTCGAGCGCTACCTGCGTAAACGACTGCGTAACGTACCTTTTGCAAATATCTCTGAGATCCAGCATGGACGGCAACCTCTCTCGCGCGGGCGCGCTCGCCCGCTCCCCCGCCGTTCACGTTCGGCGCGCTTGTCCTACTCTATCCTCATTTTTGGCCGATACCAGTGAGGAATGTAACGAACCGCGCCAAAAAACGAACGGGACAGCACGCCGCATGGCGCACCATCCCGCATATAACATCCCCGATGTGACAAAGAGGCTGTCACTTTTTCACATTCCAATGCGCGCTACTTTTCGAGCCCGCACGGCATAACGTTAGCGCTGCCGCGGCGAGCCTCAGTCACGGCTGCAAAGAAGCGATAGCCGCCCGAGAAGTTAAAGCACTCAAAGCCATGCTGCGCCAAAATGCGGCAAGCAATGTAGCTGCGAATGCCGCTCTGGCAAATTACGTAGACCGGCTTGGCCCGGTCGAGCTCGCCCAGGCGATTGCGCAGATCATCGACGGGAATGTTTACGAAACCATCGATATGCCCGCGCTCATACTCCCCTTCCGTACGAACATCGAGCAGCTGCACGCTGCCATCGCGTGGCAAGTTGGGCTCATCCTCCCAATGCCACTGCGCCAGTATGCCGCGATTGAGGTTCTCGATCATAAAGCCCGCCATATTGACGGGATCCTTCGCCGATGAGTACGGCGGCGCGTATGCTAGGTCCAAATCCTTAAGCCTATCGCCGCGCATGCCTGCCTGGATGGCAGTCGCCAGAACGTCGATACACTTGTCCACACCATCGATGCCCACGATTTGCGCACCCAGCAGGCGCAATCCCTGCTTCTCGAAGATAACCTTCATGGTCATGGGCGTTGCACCCGGATAATAACCCGCATGCGAACCGGGCGACAGGACCACGCTGTCGCAGTCAATTCCCGCCGCGTGTGCTGCCTTTTCGGATAGTCCCGTGCTTGCCGCCGTCAAGTCGAATACCTTGATAATCGATGAGCCCAACGATCCGCGGTAGCAGCTGTCCATGCCGGCTATGACATCGGCAACGACACGCCCCTGCTTGTTGGCGGGGCCGGCGAGCGAAATGACCGCGTCCTCGCCGGTCACCTGATGCGTGACCTGCGCGGCATCGCCCACGGCATACACGTCGGCAGCAGAGGTCTCCATGCGGTCGTTGACCACAATAGCCCCCTTGATGCCCAGTTCGAGCCCCGCCTCTTGCGCCAGATGGCTCTCAGGTGCCACGCCAATGGCAAGCAGCACCATATCGGCTCCGATAGGGTCATCGCCCGCAACATGGGTGACAACGCGGCCATCAACTTCCTCAAAACCTGTCACATCGGCCTTGAGGCGCAGATCAATACCGTGCTCACGCACCTCGGTATGCAAAAGGGTCGCCATGTCGTAATCCAGGTTGTTCATAAGCTGGACGGGACGCTGCAGAAGGGTCACCTGGAGCCCTAGCTCGCACAGATTCTCCGCCGTCTCGACGCCAATGAAGCCGCCGCCGATCACGACGGCACTGCTCGGTCGCCGCTCTCGAACATAGCTGTGAATACGCAGCGTGTCCTCAACGGTGCGTAGGCTAAAGATTTTATCCGAGTCGATGCCCGGCAACGCAGGGCGAATCGGCTTTGCACCCGGCGACAGGATGAGCTTGTCATACGTCTCGACAAATTCCTCGCCCGTCAGCATATTGCGAACCTCGACCGTATGCGAATCGGGATGGATGGCAAACACCTCGTGACTCGTCTTGACCGCAATGCGAAAGCGATCCCAAAATCCCTTGGGAGACTGCAGCGTCAATGCACTCTCTTCTTCTATCACGCCGCCAATGTAGTACGGAAGCCCACAGTTGGCATACGATACAAAACCCGTGCGCTCAAAGATGACAATTTGGGCCTGCTCGTCGAGCCTGCGCAAACGTGCCGCCGCCGATGCGCCGCCCGCGACGCCTCCAACGATAACCACCTTCATAGCTAACGCACCACCTTTCCCGTATAGCCGCTTATGCCGCCGATATTCTTGACACTGCCATACCCAGAACGCTTAAGAAAACTCACAGCTTGGTTGCTTCGCGCACCACTCAGGCAATGCACGAAAAGCTGCGTGCCCTTGTCTGGATACAGCTCAAGCACCTGGTTGATACGATCGAGCGGAACGTTGACGCTGCCCGGAATGTGGCCCTGTCCATACTCGTCAGCACTCCTCACGTCGAGCAGCACCGCCCCCTTAGAAGCCTTCCATTCCTGGACGCCCACATTCATGTCCAGTCCTGCAAACAAATCAAACAATCCCATAGCGCACTCCTTTGCTGGTTGCTTTGGGCAAGTATGCCAAGGCACTGCGGTCGCGTTCTGTGACCAAGTCACCAAACGGAAAATATGTTGCCGACGGCAGATACAGCTGCGCGGTAGGTCTAGACCAACCGTGCCAACCCATCTACATCACGCACGATAATCCGTCCGCGCCTAACCTCGATGAGCCCGTCCTGCGCAAGACGGCTCAGAGCGCGCGTCACCGCTTCGCGCGCAGAGTTGATGTCGCGTGCAAGCTCGTCTTGCGTTACGGCAACTTCTGCTGTGCCCGCAACTCGGCAATGCTCGAGCACGTAGCTGGCGACGCGCTGATCGAGACGCTTAAAGAGCATCTGCTGCAGCACGCATACCACCTGGGAGTAGCGCTTCACCTCAACCTGGAGCATAAAGGCCTTAACGTAGACATTATCGCGGGCGAGCTGGACGCACACGCTCGCAGGCACCACCAAAAGCGATGACCTGCGTGCTGCAACCACCATGGTGTCAAATGAAATCTGCTCGATAACGCACGAGGCCGTGGTGACACAGCACTCTCCGCAGCCAACCCTAAACAGCGTGACCTCCTTGCCTTCCTCGGAAAGCAGGCTCACGCGAATGTCACCTTCGATAATAAAGATAATGCCGGTGCAAGAATTTCCGCTGCTACCGATTATCTGCCCGGCATCAAAGGATCGCAGCGACGAGCGCTCTGCCACGAGCGTCTGCTCATCGGATGTAAGTTGTCCCCAAAACGGCAACCGCTCGACCATGCTGCCGACCATAGCCGCCCCCTTTCGACGTATACCCATGATGCTACTCCGAAGCAGAAAAAAGAGTCGCTGTTTCCAGCGACTCCCCTTCAGTTGCCTGTCCCACGAATCTACTGTTCGCTCTTCGCGAGTGCTTGATCGATCAGTTTATTGAGCGCCTCGCGCTGCTCAGCGGAGTTGATGCCGCCCATGATCGGCTCTCCCACAATGTTACCGTTCTGGTCGATCACGTACGTGGTCGGGAACGAGTACAGGTTGGAGGTGAACTTGCCGGCCTCGCTATCCGACTTGAACCAGATGTTCTTGTACGTCACGCCCTTCTTGGAAAGTACGTCCTTGGCGTCTGCCACCTCGTCTTTGTTGCCATCGAGCGTAAAGGAATTAACGCCCACGACCTGGCCGCCCTTCTCGGCAAGCTCCTTGTTGAGCTTCTCCAGATCGCCCAGCTCTCCCACGCACGGCTTGCAGGTGGTAAACCAGAAGTTCATGACGGTGACCTTGTTCTTGGAGAACAGCTCGTCGCTGTTTACATCGTTGCCGTCCAAGTCCTTGCCCTTAAAGCTGGGGAACTTCGTCTCCCCGCTCTCGCCGTTGGTCATGCCTGCGGTCGAGGCATCGACGCTCTCTCCCTCGCCGGGCGTGCTGCCACATCCGGGAAACTCCTTCTCCAGCGCCATGAGCTTATCCTCGATCTCCTTGACCTGCTGCGCGCCGGCCTTAAGCGTCTTGAGCTCGTCAGCCGTAAACTGATCCTTGGCGCCCTCGATGGTATCAAGCAAAAAGTCGCCGTAGTTCTTGCCGTCCTCAATCATGGGAGTGTCTTTGTTGGCCGCAAGAAACACCTTTTCCCATAGGGCGTTATCGCTCGCAAAGATCTCGTTTTCCTTTTGCAGCAGCTGCTGGTACAGCTCGGCCGCCTCCTCGGCGCTCGACGGCTTTTGTGCCACAAGCTCGGCGATTTGCGTATCGCCGCTCGTGGCATCCTTTGCGTCGCCCTTGGGGGCAGAGCACGCTGCGAGAGTCAGCGCCAGCACGGGCAGCATCAACAAGGCCGCAATTTTTGACAGTTTCATGGTTCCTCCGTTTATATCGAAGCTTATATAGATACCTATTTGTTTTCGCAGGCTTGCGCGGGCTGCGCGGGTTTGTCGCCCGTCACACCCAGCCCGTAGCGAAAGCTAATGGCATCGACGGGGCATGCGCCCACGCATTTGCCGCAACGAATGCACTCGGCATGGTTGGGCGTACGCGTAACGTCCACGTCCATCTGACACACTTTGGCGCACTTACCGCACGAGACGCATTTGCACTGGTCAACCTGAATCCCCAGCAACGACACCTTGTTCATGAGTGCATAAAACGCACCGAGGGGGCAAATCCATTTACAGAAGGGGCGGTAGAACAGCACGCTCAGCACCGCAACCACAATGAGGATCGCGAGCTTCCAGGTAAAGAGCTTTCCCAGCGCGGAGCGGATTCCCACGTTCATGATGGACAGCGGAATCGCGCCCTCGAGCACACCCTGCGGGCAGATGTACTTGCAAAAGAACGGGTCGCCCATGCCCACATCGTTGACTACCAGAACGGGCAGTAGCACCACGGCAAACAGCAGCACGGCGTACTTGATGTACGTGAGCGGCTTGAGCTTTTTCGTCGAGAGCTTTTTGCCGGGAATCTTATGCAGAAGCTCTTGCAGCCATCCAAACGGGCATAAAAAGCCGCATACAAAACGTCCCAGCAGCACGCCGATCAGGATGAGTGTTCCGGTGACGTAATACGAAAAGCTGAACTTAGACGAGCCCACCACCGACTGAAACGACCCGATGGGGCACGCACCTGAGGCCGCCGGACACGAGTAGCAGTTGAGCCCCGGCACGCAGACGGCTTTGCCCGCCCCCTGGTAGATGCCTCCCTTGGCAAAATTAGGCAGGTGAATGTTGGTCGCAAGCGTTGCCGCCGCCTGAATCAATCCGCGAAATCTCGCCAAAAGATGCGATACGGTATTTTTTCTTTTAACCAATTCCGATACACTCCAAGCACAGCCTGATTGCCTTGGCCAGCACGGCATCTGCCTCGCCGCGCATAATGCCAAAGCCAACCATGGCTACCCCAACGATCAGCAAAGCCACCTGCGCCACAGGCTTAATCGCTTTGAACAATCTGACCACTCCTTTCGTTTCGCGACCCATTGGACCATACCGACTATAAAATCCGTGTTAAGCGCGAATGACTATGCAAGGAGAACGTTATGCGCATCTTGGTCGTCGAGGACGAGCGGGCGCTGTGCGATGCAATCGCACGCAGCCTGCGCAACTTGGCCTATAGCGTCGACTGCTGCTACGACGGGCAGCAGGCCCTCGATCTGCTCGATATCGAGACCTTCGATCTTGTCGTGCTCGACCTTAATCTCCCCCACGTCGACGGCATGACCGTACTCAGGCAGCTCAGAATTACCGATTGTGAGACCAAGGTGCTCGTGCTGTCGGCACGCGGCGAGGTCTCCGACAAGGTAGCGGGGCTCGATGCGGGCGCCAACGACTACCTCACCAAGCCGTTCCACCTTGACGAGCTGGCGGCACGTATCCGCAGCCTCACGCTCAGGCGCTTTACGCAAAGCGATGTTGTCCTGACCTGCGGATCGCTGAGCTTTGACACCAAGGCGCGCGTCGCCTCCGTGGGCGACGAGGCCCTATCCCTCACACGCAAGGAGACCGGCATCTTGGAGTACCTGATGCTTAACCAGGGACGACCGGTGAGCCAGGAAGAGCTTATCGAGCATGTATGGGACAGCAGTGTCAACAGCTTTAGCAACGCGACCCGCGTGCACATCTCGTCACTGCGCAAAAAGCTGCGCGGCGCGTTGGGGCACGACCCCATCCGTAACCGAATCGGCGAGGGCTACGTTATGGAGGACGGCGAATGAAGCGACTGTCCCTGCAATGGCGCATCACGTTGATGACAGCTCTGCTGATATGTTTGACCTGCGTACTTATTAATTGCCTGGTTGGCTACTCCGGCATGCGCTACATGGACTCAATCGGTACTGAAATGTCGGAGCATAGCAAGGCGGAGGCGGCCTCGCCCAACTCGTTCGACCCGACGAGCAAGGAGCTCGACGACGATCTGACCATCGTCGTGAGCGACGCCCAAGAATCGTTTGGTGCGACGAGCTGGTACATAACCGCAGCGGTGACGCTACTCGGTGGCGTGCTGGCCTACTTTGTGAGCGGGCATGCGTTGCAGCCGCTGCGTACCTTTGCAGCGCAAGTCGAGAGCGTGCGGCCCGACAACCTCGCCGACACAAAGATCAGCGAAGATGTGCCCTCTGAGCTTAGGCGTTGCAGCGCGTCGTTTAACGACATGATTGCCCGCCTTGACGAAGGTTTTTCTGCACAAAAACAGTTTACGGGCAATGCGGCGCACGAGCTGCGCACGCCGCTTGCGCTCATGCAAGCTCAGGTTGAGCTGTTTTGCGCCGAGCACCCCGACGCCGATGCAGATACAGCGCGTCTGCTCGGGCTGCTGCAAGAGCAGACCGAGCGAATGACGCACATGACAAAGACCCTGCTCGAGATGAGCGAGTTGCGCAGCGTCCCCTGCAACGATGCGATTGACCTGGCGCCGATGATCGAAGAAGTGCTCACCGACCTGGCGCCCCTTGCCGAGCAAAAGGGCATCGCGCTCGCAAGCGAGGGCGACGCGCAAACGACCGGCAGCGACACGCTGATCTATCGGCTGCTGTTCAACTTGGCCGAAAACGCCATTCGCTACAGCACGCCCAACTCGACCGTGCGAATCAGCGCCCGCGTCGAGGGCGACCGTGTACTGCTACGGGTGCACGACCAGGGACAAGGCATTCCCGAGCAATACCAGACGAGCATCTTTCAGCCCTTCTTTCGCGTCGATAAATCGCGCAGCAGGGCATATGGCGGCGTGGGGCTGGGGCTTGCGCTGGTCTGGGAGATCGCCGCACTCCACGGCGGTTCCATCGAGGTCGAAGAGAGCTCAGAGAGGGGAACGACTATGCTCGTGACTCTTCCCGCGCATAACATCGAAGATGCGACAAAGGAACTGCCCCTTTGTCACATCTGTTAGTTCGCAGGATACGTGAGGCCCAAGATGCACGAAATTGGGCGAAGTGCCAGCAAAAAGCCCCCGCTTCCAAGCGGAAACGGGGGCTAGGTGAGTTAGCTTACTCCCACTCCACCGTGCCAACCGGCTTCGGCGTGAGGTCGTAGCACACGCGGCAGATACGGGGAACCTCGGCGGTGACGCGAGCGGTGATGCGCTTGAGCAACGCCCAGTCGAGCTCAGGCACCTCGGCGGTCATAACATCGACGGTGTTGATGCAGCGAATGATGCAGGGCCAATCGTAGGCGCGCTTGCCCTCGCGCACGCCGGTGGCGCGGAAGTCGGGCACGACGGCAAAATACTGCCAGATGGTCAGACCCGCCTTGTCGATCTCCTCGCGCACGATCGCGTCGGCTTCGCGCAGCGCCTCAAGACGGTCGCGGGTGATGGCACCAAGGCAGCGGACGCCCAGGCCGGGACCGGGGAACGGCTGGCGCTCGACCATGTTCTCGGGCAGGCCGAGCTCGCGACCGACCACGCGGACCTCGTCCTTGTACAGCAGTTTGACGGGCTCGCAGAGCTCAAACTGTAGGTCCTCGGGCAGACCGCCCACGTTGTGGTGAGCCTTCACGCCGTCTTGGGACTCAAGAATGTCGGGATAGATGGTGCCCTGGGCGAGGAAACTGACCTCGTCGCCAACCTTGCGGGCCTCCTCCTCGAACACGCGAATGAACTCGGCGCCGATAATCTTGCGCTTTGCCTCGGGCTCCTCGACGTCCACGAGCTTATCCAGGAAGCGATCAGTAGCGTCGACATAGACCAGGTTCGCATCCATCTGGTTCTTGAAGACGTCGACGACCTGCTCGCTCTCGCCCTTGCGCATGAGTCCATGGTTCACATGCACGCAGATAAGCTGCTTGCCGATGGCCTTGATCAGCAGTGCCGCGACAACGGAGCTGTCAACGCCGCCGGAAAGGGCCAGCAGGACTTTCTTGTCGCCGATCTGCTCGCGGATTGCAGCGATCTGCTCTTCGATGAACGCCTGGGCAAGTTCGGGAGTGGTGATTCGCACCATGTCGTCGGGACGCTTGTTGGGATCCATGCAGAGCTCCTTTTCGGTTCGATGGGAGTGCGTTGCATGTATGCAAACGCACCGTCATATGACCTCATTATATGCAGAGCAAGGTCCGTTTCCCATCGCTGCGTCAGAGCTTTTTGCAGGGGTGGCAGTTTTTCTATATTCCAAGGTCAGCTAGGCTTCGGTAGCCACCTTGGAAGCATCGCCAATAGACTCTTCCTTTATGCGTTCAGCATAATCGTAGGCGATACCCACAAATTCCAGTCCCGAGCAACAGGAGTACAATTGCTGCTAGTGTTGCCACCTGATGGGAGATGAAAGATGGACTGCGATGGCTACCCGCGCATCCCCATGCCGTTGATGTGCACTGCCTTTGTGCCGGGGCAGATTGACGCTGCGGTTGCAGGCATTTCCGACCCCGATTCACACACCATCGCCTCGGCAGAAGCGCTGTACTTTCGCGGACAGGCCACACTCGCCGCCGAGACAGCACGCCCCTATCTTGACGCCACCGACCCCGCACTGCGCTATTCCGCATGCCTTATCTGCGGATATGCCAGTCTGTCGCTCAACCGTATCGCCGATGCCCGCCGTTGCCTTGCGGGCATCCTCGATATACCAACTGACGAGGAACCGTCCGCCGTCCACGCCACGCATATCCTGTTCGCCTCCGCCGCGAGCGTCCTGCTGCACTTGCCTTCCCCGTATTCTGCCGAAGAGTTTTATCCGCTTGCGGCACATCTGCCCGAAGGCCTGCGCCTGTTCGCCAGCTACGTGATGGCGCATGCCCTGTACCTGCGCGGCGAATATGGCCGCAGTCTAGGCATGGCGGAAAACGCTCTGATCATGAAACAGGGAAGTTATCCCATCTCGGAGCTGTTCCTGCACCTGTCGGCTTCCATGGCCTGCATGAGTCTCAAAGACGTCGACGCCGCAAAGGCACACTTCGGAGCCGCTTGGGACATTGCGCGTCCCGACGGCCTTCTCGAGCTCATTGGCGAGCACCACGGCCTTTTGCAGGGACTCATCGAGGCGTGCCTAAAAACGCAATACCCTGACGACTTCGCGCGCATCATCGAGATCACGTACCGCTTCAGCTACGGCTGGCGGCGCATCCACAACCCCGATTCGGGCGAGGACGTGGCAGACGATCTAACGACCACGGAATTCACCATGGCCATGCTCGCCTGTCGTGGGTGGACCAACGCCGAAATCGCTCGTCATATGGGTGTGTCGCCGGGCACCGTTAAAAACCGCCTATCAGGAGTGTATGCCAAGCTTGGTATCGGAACTCGCGCCGAGCTGGTTGCCCACATGTTGCGCTAGCGGCCAGACTGCCCGGCGTATCGAAAGCGCTTCGGGCGCCTGGCGCTTTCGCGCGCTCAATTTGGACACTTTGACCCTTGAACGGCACTACCGCCACGGGGCACCTTCTTGCAAAGACAGCAACGCTCCCCTTACGGCAGCCGCTGTAGCACTCGAAAAAAACACCGCCAATGAGGTCAATTCGGATAGGCCTCGCTAGCTCCTACTTACTTTTGTGAGAGACGCCGACTCGGCTCATCGATCATCAAAATGGGCTGGCTCTGAATACCCAGAGCCAGCCCATTGCGCATTAAATGTCGTCTGAGGAGTCGAGTTCTGCCTCGAGCTTGGTACGGCGTCTTTTCGCCGTGAAAAACGTTGCGCACAGGACAGCAAACGTGGCCGCGAAAATCGTCGCACCGCAGAACACGCCCGTGGCCAGGTTCGCCAACCAAAAGACGCTTTCGAGCGGTACGATCTGCGCCTCAGCGACACAGCGCATTGCGGCAATAACAAGCGCGAACGCGGTGCCGCTAAGACCGCTGACAAGCAGGAAATATCCAACAGGAAGATGCTCGGTTTGCCCAAAACGATTGGTATCGACATAGCCCTTCCGCGTTTGCAGTCCTGCACAAATCAACATCACGAGAACGAGCCACAAATACATGGCTGCCTCGAACGGCGTTGCAAAGCCATGCGACATTTCACTGGCGTCGCTGTGAACCCACGCAACCTGTCGAGCTATAAACTGGTAGAAAAAGATCATCAACATGCCAAACGAAAGCAGCACGAAACCAATCTTGTAGATCTTCGCGTTCTCAGCCTCCAGGCGTTCATCCTTTGGGCCGGCATATTCACGCCACTTTTGCACGATTTTCAGATCTTCGTATTTCATAGTGAACTCCTAAAGAGTATTAGGGTCGGCGTCGGTTTCGTCTTCCCAAAACAGATCGTTCAACGTAACGCGTAGCGCTTTACAGATTGCCACGCACAAATTGAGCGTGGGGTTGTAGCCGCCCGCCTCGATAAGGCCGATTGTTTGGCGCGTAACGCCCACGGCCCGGGCCAAGTCAGCTTGCGAAAGGCCAGCCGCCGCGCGTGCCGCCTTCATGCGTAGGTTCTTTTTGCCCGGCATGGAACTCCTTTCGTAGTAATGGACAAATATCCGTTGCATCATGCCAGAAATATATTGCATCGACTAATTGATGTCAACTATATCTGTCATCGGTATACGGATATAGCAGTTTCGATTCGTCATTCCATCTTACTCGGGCGGAACCGACTCGGTTTTGTCCGAGTAAGATTGGGCATCCGCGAACTCATCGAATTTCTGAATCGTGTCACCCATAATCGTTCGATTTTGTTTAGTAAAACTAGGTCCCTATTAAATAAAATTCGTTTGTATCCAAATTTGTTTAACAATGCCGCGCTAACACTAAACACTATACCCGTTAATTCGAACGATTGTTCGATGGATTTCGTGTTGGTTGGAATCGCCCATGGCCTGGGCTATGCTACCTTGACTATCTATATGACTTAAACGCAGCAAAGGAGCACCGAGAGAGCGAGTATGGCAAAAAACACCGCAAACTATGGTAACGACAGTATCCGCCAGCTCAAGGACGAGGAGCGCGTACGCCTGCGCCCCGCCGTCATCTTTGGCTCGGACGGGCTCGACGGCTGCGCGCATGCCGCCTTCGAGATCCTGTCCAACGCCGTTGACGAGGCGCGCCAGGGCTACGGCAAGCTCATCACCCTTACCGCCTTTCGCGATGGCTCTATCCAGGTAGAGGACAATGGCCGTGGCTGCCCGCTCGACTGGAACCCTTCCGAGAAGCGCTTTAACTGGGAGCTCGTCTTCTGCGAGCTCTACGCCGGCGGCAAGTATAACAACAACCAAGGCGGCGACTACGACTTCTCGCTCGGCACCAACGGCCTGGGCTCCTGCGCGACTCAGTACGCTTCCGAGTACATGGACGTCACCGTTTGGCGTGACGGCAACAAGTACTCCCTGCACTTTAAGAAGGGCAAGGTCGTCGGCGCCAAAAAGAAGGCGCTCGAGATTGAGCCCAGCGACGAGAACCGCACCGGCACCACTATCAAGTGGCGCCCCGATCTTGAGGTCTTTACCTCCATCAGCATCCCCCACGATTGGTATCGCGAGACCATGCGCCGTCAGGCCGTGGTCAACGCCAACGTGACCTTCCGTCTGCGCATCGAAGGCGACGATGGAGAGTTTTCCGAAGAGGATTTTTGCTATCCCAAAGGCATCGAGGACTACGTGCTCGAGAAGGTCGGTACCGACTACCTTACCGAGCCTTTCTTTATCGAAGCTGACCGTCGCGGTCGCGATCGCGAGGACCTGCCCGATTACAACGTAAAAATCACTGCGTGCATGTGCTTCTCGCGCACCTTCATGATGCAGGAGTACTACCACAACTCATCGTGGCTCGAGAACGGCGGCTCGCCCGAGAAGGCTGCCCGCAACGCCCTCACCAGCGCCATCGATGCCTACATCAAGCAACAGGGCAAGTACAACAAAAACGAGAGCGGCATTAAGTGGCAAGACGTCCAGGACTGTCTGGTACTGGTGACCAACTGCTTCTCCACCCAGACGTCCTACGAAAACCAGACCAAGAAAGCCATCAATAACCGCTTTATCCAGCAGGCTATGACGGCCTTCTTTAAGGAGCGCCTCTCGACCTACCTGATCGAGAACAAAGACGCCGCCAACAAGATCATGGAGCAGGTGCTCATCAACAAGCGCTCGCGCGAGAATGCCGAGAAGACGCGTCAGAGCATCAAGACCAACCTGCAGCAGAAGACCGACATGGCCAACCGCGTGCAGAAGTTCATCGACTGCCGCTCCAAGGACAAGAGCCGCCGCGAGATCTACATCGTAGAGGGCGACTCGGCAGCAGGCGCCATTCGCACCTCGCGCGATGCCGAGTTCCAGGGCGTTATGCCCGTCCGTGGTAAGATCCTCAACTGCCTGAAGGAGGACTATCCGCGCATCTTTAAGTCCGACATCATCATGGACCTTATGCGCGTGCTGGGCTGCGGTGTGGAGATCAAGGACAAGCGCATCAAGAACCTTGGTGCCTTTGACCTGGACAACCTCAACTGGAACAAGGTCATCATCTGTACGGACGCCGACGTCGACGGCTATCACATCCGCACGCTCGTGCTCACCATGCTCTACCGCCTGGTACCCACGCTTATCGACGAGGGCTACGTGTATATCGCCGAGTCGCCGCTCTACGAGATCAACTGCAAAGAGAAGACCTACTTTGCCTACACCGAGCTCGAGAAAAACGGCATCCTCAAAGAGATCGGCGACCAGAAATGCTCGATCAACCGCTCCAAGGGTCTTGGTGAGAACGACCCGGACATGATGTGGCTCACTACCATGAACCCCGAGACGCGCCGCCTGATCAAGGTGGAGCCCGAGGACGTCACCAAGATGGAAACCATGTTCAACCTTTTGCTGGGCAACGACGAGGCAGGCCGCAAGCGCCATATCTCCGAGCACGGCAAGGAATACCTGGACCAGCTGGACCTGCAATAGCAGCAAATCGATAACGACGGCCCATAAGAAGTTCAAGAGGAAATCGTGGCAAAGAAGAAGACGAAGAACCAGCCAAAGAAAAAGCAGGTCAACGCCGAGAACGTCATCGGCCTGCACTCCGAGGTCACCGACCAGCCGATCACGCAGACGCTCGAGGTCAACTACATGCCCTACGCCATGAGCGTCAACGTCTCGCGTGCGTTCCCCGAGATCGACGGCTTTAAGCCCTCGCACCGCAAGTTGCTCTACACCATGTACAAGATGGGCTTGCTCAAGGGCGAGCGCCAGAAGAGTGCCAACATCGTGGGCCAGACCATGAAGCTCAACCCGCACGGCGATGCCGCCATCTACGAAACGATGGTGCGCCTGGCCACCGGCAACGAGGCGCTGCTTGCCCCCTTCGTGGAGTCGAAGGGCAACTTTGGCAAGTACTATTCGGGCGACCTGAGCTACGCCGCTTCGCGTTACACCGAGGCCAAGCTCTCCCCCATCAGTGCCGAGATCTTCAAGGACATCGACAAGGACCCGGTCGACTTCGTCGACAGCTACGACGGCGCCATGAAGGAGCCGCGCCTGCTGCCCACCACGTTCCCCAACATCCTCGTCTCGGCCAACAAGGGCATCGGCGTCGCCATGGCGTCCGACATCTGCGGTTTCAACCTCAACGAGGTCTGTACCGCCACAATGCATTACCTGCAGGATCCCGACTGCGACCTGCTCGAGTACATGCCCATGCCCGACTTCTCGACCGGCGGCGAAATTATCTACCGCCGCGAGGAGATGGAAAAGATAATCGAGACCGGCCTTGGCAGCTTCCAGATCCGCTCCCGCTGGCGCTGGATTCCCGAAGAGCGCATCATCGAGGTCTACGAGATCCCCTACACCACCAAAACCGATGTCATCATCGAGCGCATCGTCAAGCTCTCCAAGGAGGGCAAGGTCAAAGAGATCGCCGACATCCGTGACGAGACCGACCTTTCGGGCCTGCGTATCGCCATCGACCTTAAGCGCGGCGTCGACCCCGACAAGCTCATGGCCAAGCTCTATCGCTCGACCACGCTGCAGGATTCGTTCTCGTGCAACTTCAATGTGCTGGTCGATGGTTACCCTCGCGTTATGGGTGTGCGCCAGATCCTGCACGAGTGGGTCAAGTGGCGTATTGAGTCCACGCGTCGCCGCATTAACTTTGACCTGGGCAAAAAGTCCGAGCGTCTGCACCTGCTGCACGGCCTCGAGGCAATTCTGCTCGACATCGACAAGGCGATCGCCATCATCCGCGGCACCAAGCTCGAGGCCGAGGTCGTGCCCAACCTTATGAAGGGTTTCGACATCGACGAGACCCAGGCCGAGTTTGTTGCCGAGCTCAAGCTCCGCAACATCAACGAGGAGTACATCCTCAACCGCACCAAGGACATTGCCAAGCTTGAGGGCGAGATTGCCGAGCTTGAGGAGATCCTCTCCAGCGAGGAGAACATCAAGAAAGTCATCAGCGACGAGCTGGCAGCGGTCAACAAGAAGTACGTGATGCCGCGCCGCACGGGCAGGATCGAGCCCCATGAGGTTATCGAGGTGAGCCTGGAGCCCGAGGTCGAGGAGTACCCGGTCACCATCATGCTCTCGCGCGATGGCTATCTTAAGAAGATGACGGACCGCGTGCTCAAGAAGGCGACCACGCTCAAGTACAAGGACGGCGACAAACCCTTTATCGAGTTCCCGTCCTCCAACACCCACGAGCTGCTGGTCTTTACCAATAAGAGCCAGGTGTACAAGTGCAAGGTTGCGGCGTTTGAGGACACCAAGTCGGCCCAGCTGGGCTCGTACCTGCCGACCGATCTTGAGATGGAACCCGACGAGAGCGTCATCTGGGTCATCGACCCCGAGGATTACAAGGCCGATGTGCTGTTCGTCTTTGAGAACGGCCGCGTGGTGCGCGTCGCACTTTCCGGATACGTCACCAAGACCAACCGCAAGCGCCTCAAGAACGCCATCTACGGCGGCAGCAAGCTGCTGTATGCGCAGGTGCTCAAGGAAGACCGCGACCTCGCGCTGGTCTCGAGCGACTACCGCCTGATGAACTTCAACACGTCGCTGCTCAAGACCAAGACGACCACCAACACGCAGGGCGTCCAGGCTTTCACGGCCAAGAAAGGCCGCTCGGTCACCACCGTCGGCACGACCGAGGAGATTCTTGGCGCCGGTGTCTCGGCCGAGAAGTTCACCGCACAGAGCCTACCTTCCGCCGGTGCCCTCATGAAGGAAAACGACATGCCGAGCCTGTTTGACTAAAACAACGGCGACCAAACCGTCATGGTTGTACAAAGCAGCGGGGCCCGGAGCGCAGCAACATCGCACTCCGGGCCCCATGCATTACAGCAGCATCATCCCTATAGACAAAATGCCGCATAAAGTGGAACAGACATCAGCCCATCATTCATTCCGAAGGGCTTAGTCGATAGCCTGATTCGGCGCACGCCCGGATGGGTCTTTTTAAGTGAGGACAGGCTTCGAGATCTTGTGTTCTCTCCCGCCTTGACTTCAATCGCAGACAAGCATCCCTGCTTTTCTACTACAAAGTCGATTTCCGCGCGATTATCTCGCGTCCAATAATGCAGCGGATAGCCCATGGCTGAAAGCTGTTGGGCAACGTAGTTTTCGGTAAGTGCACCCATGAATGTGCCGCCGATACCGGCAAGAATATCGGCGCGTTGAGCACCGGCCTTGGAGACGAGCAGCCCTGTATCCGCCTGATAGATTTTAAAAGCAGAAGGGTTAACGAAGGCCTCTAAAGGGCTTTCGATCTGCCCGACTAGGCTGCAGCGCGCCACCGTACCCGACAATACAAGCCAATCGAGAGCATCTCCAAAGAGAGACGCATTGCCCCCCGCTCGCACTACCTTGTATTGAAATTTACGATTCTCTTTGGCAAGCTGCTGTGGAATGGAATCGAAGCACGCACGCGTCTTTGCGCTCAAGCGTTCATCAGCATATTTATTGGTGTCGGCGGAATATCCGTCGAGAATAATCCGATGCTTTTCGGCCACATCAATGATTGACTGATCATCGATGTACGTTTGGACCGCCTCGGGCATTCCGCCAACAACAAGATACTGTCGATAGAGCCCAAGCGCCTTTTCATGAAGGCTTGGCGCAAGAGGACCCATTATCTCGAATGATGAGCGTATCTCGTCGACCAGCTGATCGTGCCCCATCGCCCAGAGAAACTCCTCGAAATCGAGTGGAGTCATCTCAATCAAGTCGGTCTTTCCGACGGGGAACGAATACGACTGATGGTTAATGGCAACCCCAAGAAGCGACCCGGCAGCCGCAACGTAATACTCGGGAGCATCTTCGCAAAAGTATTTAAGGGAAGTGAGCGCTTCCTCGCATGCCTGGATCTCGTCAATGAACAGTAAGGTTTTGCCAGGCACGATACGCTGTCCCGTACGAGCCTCGATCGCACGTACGATCGAATGAGGATCAAGACCGCCCGAAAAATCCGCTCGCGCCGACCGGTCGTTCTCAAGATTAACGTAGACAACCGATTCGAAAAGATCCTGGGCGTGCGTTCTGAGCAAATAGGTCTTGCCACACTGGCGCACGCCTTTGACCAGCAAAGGTTTTCTATCAGCTCTGTCTCGCCATTCCCTAAGGAGCTCGTCTGCCTTGCGACGCATACGTAACCTTCCCTCATGAACTTCTATTTGACAATATTTTAACGCGGATTAATTTGTTTTCAGTTATTTTTCTGCGTTTAAAAATTGTTCTATACGGCACTTGAGGGAATTCGCCCCTATCTCTCGGTAAGGACAGCAAGCATTTCCACCAACGCTGATTGCCATGCGCTCCTCTTGTCCTTAGGCGAGCTTGCGGGCGAGCTCGCGCACCTCTTCCAACTTGGGCGAGGAGGCCATGCTGTCGCGCTCGGTCATGCCGCTAATGGTGACAATGCCCTGGTCCTCCCACTTGCAGTACGCGCAGGTTGACTTGTACATAGCGATCGCCGCATCATAGACGCCCTCGCTGTGGCTATCGAGTAAAAGGGCCGTCTTGGTGAACGGGAAGCCCGTAGCACCGAAGGCGTACAGGCGGTCGATGACAGCCTTCTCCTGTGCGGTGATATCAAACCAGTAGATAGGCGAAGCGAAGACGACCATGTCGGCGTCTTTCAGCGACTCAATCACGTTGGCCATGTCATCCTTCTGCACGCAGACGCCCTCATGGGCGAAGCAGTACTGGCATCCCAAGCAGCCGGCGATCTTCTTGCTGGCAACGCGGACGACCTCGACCGTATTGCCGCCCTCACGCGCGGTCTCGGCAAACGCCTCGACCATGGTATCGGTATTGGCGCCCTTACGCGGGCTGCCGCTCAATACAACGATATTCATAGGATTCCCTCTCCTTCATACTGCAGGCGCGCAGCATTTTTTCTTGTAACCAAAACAAATGGGGTTAATCAATCGCCAGCAGGCCATATCTCTTGCTCAAGTTCCCTAAAGAAGCTCAAGGCGATTGCGATTGCCTTATACAACATCGAAAACCAAAGAGGGGCCATAGCAACGTCGCCTGCCTGAAATGGCACGCTGTCAAGATCAACTACGGGGATCGTGGCGAGCCGATACCGCCCGCATGCCTCCTTCGGAATAGGCACTGAGCAGCTCCTGGGCGTGAGCGAACTCGGGTCCCCGCCTCCAACCAAGTAGGCGGTTGACCGCGAGATTTCCCTGGACGTTGTGGACGAAGAGCAGATAGGCGTCCTCGCGCGAAAGCCCAGTCTCCTCCATGATCGAGGGAACCATCTGCTCGGCGCCGCGCTCGACGACGCGCTGTGCCACCCGGGCGTACGCGTCGTCATCCGAGTAGAGCAGATAATAGTCATCGTTTGCCGGCGGACGCTGGCAGAGGGCACCCGCCTCCGTTCCCTCGAGCGGCGGCACCGCCGCCAAGGCCTCGTCGATAAGCGCGTCGAGCAGGGCGAACTTGTCCTCGTAGTGCAGATAGAACGTGCCACGGTTGATATCGGCGCGGCGGCAGATGTCCGCCACCGTCATCTTCGCGAAGCCGACCTCGGCCAGCAGCTCGAAGAACGCCTCCCGTATGACCGAGAGCGTATAGCGCCGGCGACGGTCGATTTTCCCTGTATCCATGGCTCCTCCGTTCGATCTGCCCAACAATACCCAGCAGCTGCTCGTTTATCGACAGCATCTCGGAGCTGTTCATTGCTCTTGCGTAAATCGACATCGATACTGCTTATAGACACCTGTTCATTATAGCTGAAAGAGGGTATCGAATGACTCCGTACGAGCAGCTCGTTATCGAGCTCACCAACCGATCGTTTTCCCATCAAGCAGCCTATCGAAACGGCGGCACGCCCTATGATCTGAGCGATTGCGAACCCGTCTCCTACGGGCAGCAAATCGAAACGTTTGCCCGCATGATCGAGGAAGCCGATTGCGTGCTGGTGGGCGGGGCCTCCGGGCTCTCCGCGGCGGGCGGCGGCGACTTCTACTACGAGGACAACGCGACCTATCGCAGGCATTTCGGCAAATTCGCCGAGCGCTACGGTTTCAGGGGCGCTTTCGAGGGGTCGTTCTACCGCTGGCCCACCGCCGAGGCGCGCTGGGGATACCTCGCCACCTTCCTCGACACCACGCTCAACGCCCCGCTGCGCAAGCCCTACAAGGACCTCGACGCCATTCTCGCCGAGAAGGATTTCTTCGTGCTCACCACCAACCAGGACACGCAGTTCGTGAAGCTCTACCCCTGGGAGAAGGTGGCGGAGATCCAAGGCGACCACCGCTTCTTCCAGTGCTCCCGTTGCTGCACCGACGAGGTGTGGGACGCGGTCGAGCCGGTCTCCCGCATGGTAGAGGCCATGGGAGACGGCCTGGAGGTTCCGGCAGAGCTCGTGCCGCGCTGCCCGCACTGCGGGGCAGAGGCGTTCCCCTGGGTTCGCGGCTACGGCAACTTCCTGCAGGGCGAGCTCTACGAGGAGCAGTACCGCAAGGTGTCCGACTGGCTCGATGCGCACGCGCGGCAGAGGATCCTTTTCCTCGAGCTGGGCGTGGGCCGCATGACGCCCGCGTTTATCCAAGAGCCGTTCTGGGCCCTCACGGCGCAGTTGCCGCAGGCTGGCTACATCGCCGTGAACGACAAGACGCAGTTTCTCCCCCGCGCGATCGATGATCGGGGCCTCGCCGTTCGCGCCGACATCGCCGACGTGCTCGCCGACGTGCGCAAGACGCTGGGGAGGTAGCGCATGGAGACGGCGAAAGCAGTTCGCATAGGCAGGGCGCTTTCCGAGGCGGATCTTGTCATCATCGGCGCCAGCAACGGGCTCGACATGGCGGAGGGGCTCAACCTCTTCTGCGCCGATGCCCATTTCCGGGAGGCGTACGGGGACCTCGCCCAGGCAGACGGCATCGGCTGCATACTGCAGGGGCTCGCCTCCCCGGATGCCAGCGTGCGACGCCGATGGGCCGAGCGGTTTCATCAAAAGGAATATCTCGAATATGAGCCCAGCCCGCTCATGAACGGGCTGCGGCGTCTTACGGAGCACGCCGACACCTTCGTGGTCACATGCAACATCGACGGGCACTTCGCGCGCGCCGGGTTCGACGAGGAGCGCGTGCTCGAGACGGAGGGGAGCACGCGCACGTCGATCGACGAGCGGCGTCTCGCCCATCCAGACGCCCTCGCCACGGCCCAGCTCGAGGAGCTCGAGCGCCTTGTGCAAGCCCATCGCAACGGCAGGGTCGCCATCCTCGAACTTGGCGTGGGACTGCGCAACGGCGTCATAAAGCACGTGCTCGCTCAGATTGCAAACACCTGCGAGCACGCCACCTACATCGTGTTCAACTACAGCCAGGCCATGGCGCCCGACGCTTCGTACGAGACCATTCTCGTTGACGGCGATATGGCTCCGGCTTTCGAGGAGATTATCCGATGCCGCCCCTAGAAAGAGAAGCCACGAGGCTTCGAAGCCTTATCGACGATGCCGACGCCATCATCGTCGGCATCGGATCGGGCATGTCGAGCGCCGCCGGGTTCAACCATTACAACCGCGCAGGCATGGCGCGCGCCGGAATGGAGGACTGGCAGCGAGCATTTGGCTTCAAGAGCCTTTTCGACGGCTTCTACCACCTCTACCCCAGCCTCGAGCAGCAATGGGCCTACTACGCGCGATACATCGATTTCATGCTGCGCGAGCCGGCCTCACGGCCCTATCTCGACCTGCGGTCTCTCATCGGCCATAAGGACTACTTCATCCTGAGCACCAATGTGGACACCCAGGTCGAGAAGGCGTTTCCCGCCGAGAGGATCTGCAACTATCAGGGAAGCTTCGCGCACCTTCAATGCAAGCAGCCATGCTGCGACGAGCTCTTCGATTCGAGTCCCTACGTCGAGCGCATGCTCGCGGGCATGGCGGGGTTCGAGGTCCGCAGCGAGGATATCCCCCGGTGCCCGCACTGCGGCTGGCAGCTTGTGCCGTGGGTGCGCGACGACACGTTTCTGCAGGGTGCGGCTTGGCGCGAGGGCCTCGAGCGATACGAGCGCTTCGTGCGCGAGCGTGGTAACGGCCGCGTGCTGTTGCTGGAGCTCGGCGTGGGCGAGATGACCCCCGGCATTATCACGCTCCCGTTCTGGAGCATGACCGCGAAGCTGCCGGATGCGCACCTGTTGAGCGTCAACATCTCGGGCGGCTCCGCTCCGCTGCAGCTCGGGAGCAGGGCGGAGGCGATCCAGGCCGATTTGGGCGCACTGCTCTCGGCGGCGCGGACGGGCGGCGAGTAGCGCGGAGCGGTAGACGCGCAATGAGGTTTTAGCCGCAGCCTCCGGACGAGAGGGCTCGGAGGCTGGTATTCCTGAATCGCAGGTCACGATGGGTTATCGGAATCGCGAAGAGCGGATACCGCCAGTAAGCCCCCTTCGGAATAGGCGTTGAGCAGCTCCTGGGCATGGGCGAACTCGGGGCCTCGTCTCCAGCCGAGCAGGCGGTTGACGGCCAGATTGCCCTGGACGTTGTGGACGAAGAGCAGGAAGGCGTCTTCGCGTGAAAGCCCTGTTTTCTCCATGACCCAGGGAACCATCTGCTCCGCTCCGCGTTCTATGACGCGCTGGGCTACGCGAGCGTATGCGTCGCTGTCCGAGTAAAGCAGGCGATAATCGTCGTCTGCCGGCGGACGCTGGCAAAGCGTTGCCGATTCAACCCCCTCAAGCGGGGGAGCCGCTGCCAATGCCTCGTCGATAAGCGCATCGAGCAGCGCGTACTTATCCTCGCAATGCAGATAGAACGTTCCCCGGTTGATCTCGGCGCGGCGGCAGATGTCCGCCACCGTCATCTTCGCGAAGCCGACCTCGGCCAGCAGCGCGAAGAACGCCTCCTGTATGACCGAGAGGGTGTAGCGCCGCCGGCGGTCGATCTTGGTTTCTCCCATCGCCTCTCCAATCTGAGTCGTTTGACAATGTCCAGTAGCTGTTCGTTTATCGACAGGTGCACGCGTTTGTTCATTGCCCCTGCGAAAATCAACAAGGATACTGTTTATAGACACCTGTTTATAATAGCTGAAAGGGAGCACGGATGACCCTGTACGAGAAGCTCGGCATCGGGCTTGTCAGCCGATCGTTTTCCCATCGGGCCGTCTATCGAAACGGCGGCACGTCATACGATTTGAGCGATTGCGAGTCTGCTGCTTGCAAGCAAGGTATCGAGGCTTTTGCCCGCAAGGTGGGGGAGGCTGATTGCGTGTTTACGGGAGAGGCAGGTAGGCAGGCGTTATGAGCATCTGCATCAAAAATCAGATTCAGAATATGAATATCGTCATCGGCTGCACGGTGGGGTGTCCATATTGCTATGCCCGTAACAATGTGAAACGTTGGCATATGATTGACGACTTCGCTGATCCTGCGTTCTTCCCGAGCAAGCTCAAGATGATGAAAAAGAAACGCCCGCAGAACTTTCTCCTTACCGGCATGAGCGATCTCTCCGGGTGGAAGCTGGAATGGCGAGACGAGGTATTTGCAAAGATTCATGAGAATCCACAGCATCAGTTCCTGTTCCTGACCAAGAGACCCGATTTGCTGGATTTAGATACCGACCTGGAAAACGCATGGTTCGGCGTTACGGTGACGAGGAAAGCGGAGCTGTGGCGTATCGACGCCCTTCGGAAAAACGTCAAAGCAAATCACTTCTTCGTTACTTTTGAGCCGCTATTCGACGATCCCGGTACGGTCGACCTTTCCGGAATCAACTGGATCGTCGTCGGTACCATGACCGGGGCGCAGAGCAGGAAGGTTCATACGGAACCGGAGTGGGCATGGTCTTTGACGGACCAGGCGCACGCGCTTGGCATTCCAATGTTTATGAAGGAAGACCTCGTCTCTGTCATAGGGGACGAAAACATGATTCAGGAATTGCCGGAAGAATTCGAAAGAGTGCTGGAGGTGCAGAGAACATGGCGGAAGTGATCGATGGAATCCTCATCAATGAGGTGGAAGCAAAGAACATCATGACCAAGTCCAGCCTGCCGGTAGGCGGCTACTCGGTCAATCCCTATGTAGGCTGCACGCATGCCTGCAAGTATTGCTATGCCTCCTTTATGAAGCGCTTTGCCGGACACAAGGAGGAATGGGGCACCTTTCTTGATGTGAAGCATTGGCCGGAAATCAAGAATCCGAAGAAATACGCTGGACAGCGGGTAGTTATCGGTTCTGTGACGGATGGCTACAATCCACAGGAGGAGCGATTCGGGAATACCAGGAAGCTCCTGGAGCAGCTGATTGGCAGCGATGCAGATATTCTGATCTGCACAAAGTCCGATCTTGTGGTACGGGATATCGATCTGCTGAAGAGGCTTGGACGAGTGACCGTTTCATGGTCGATCAACACGCTGGATGAGAACTTCAAGAACGATATGGACTCCGCGTCGAGCATCGAGCGTCGTATCGCTGCTATGAAGCAGGTGTATGACGAAGGTATCCGTACGGTCTGCTTCGTGTCCCCGGTATTTCCCGGCATCACGGATTTTGAGATGATTTTTGAGCGAGTAAAGGATCAGTGCGATTTGTTTTGGCTCGAAAATCTCAATCTTCGGGGTGGTTTCAAAAAAGCGATCCTGGATTATATCGCCGAGAAACATCCCGATCTCGTACCGCTTTACGATGAGATCTATAACAAGCGCAACCGTAGCTATTTTGAAGCGCTTGAAGTAAAAGCCGAGGAAATGGCCAAGAAGTACGATTGCCCCTTTGTGGACAACGAAATGCCTTATGGCAGAGTCCCCCAGGGGCATCCGGTGATCGTGGACTACTTCTATCACGAGGAAGTCCGAGGGTCGGATAATAGCGGAAAAAGAAATCGTTAAACGGAAACCGACGACGATTCGCTCGAGCGATTAGCGTCCACGCGTGGCTTCTGCCGATTGGCGCAACGGGCGACGGATTAAGGGATCGCTCGGGCGGATGATCCCGCTGCAGTACAGGCGGTCGCTCAATTTAGCGGCATGAGCGTTTTCGCACAGAAAACCAGTATCTTGTACCGTGGGTGCGCGACGACACGTTTCTGCAGGGTGCGACATGGCGCGAGGGCCTCGGACGATACGAGCGCTTCGTGCGCGGGCGCGGCGATTGCCGCGTGCTGCTGCTGGAGCTCGGCGTGGGCGAGATGACCCCTGGCATCATCACGCTCCCGTTCTGGAGCATGGCCGCGAAGCTGCCGGATGCGCATCTGTTGAGCGTGAACATCTCGGGCGGCTCGGTCCCGCTGCAGCTCGGGAGCAGGGCGGAGGCGATCCAGGCCGATTTGGGCGCACTGCTCTCGGCGGCGCGGACGGCGAAGGTATTTAAGCCTCCTTGTTAGTCGCTTTGAGATATTCCTCGTCGTTCACAGGCTCCAACCACTCGCTGGAGGTCTCCTCGCCCGGAACCTCCAGCGCGAGATGGGAGAACCAGCCGTCGGGCGCGACTCCGTGCCAATGCTTCACCCCCGGGGCGATGTTGACCACATCGCCCGGGCGCAGCTCCTGTGCCGGCTTTCCCCATTCCTGGTAAAACCCTCGACCAGTCACAGCATGCCGGCAGCGAGGTCAATGCGAATTCACGCGTGCTACAATGCGGGCACCAGAGATGAAAACACAGTCCCCGTCGGGTAGTCGTGGGCGTGCGGGAGTCCGCATCAGTAACCTGCCTCCTTGGTTGTCCCTTCTCTGCATGGTCATCTACATAAAGGAGGAACCAACCATGCAGATCAGCGTGTCGTCCACCCTGGCCGTATATCACGACGGCCAATTCTGGGTCGGGCTGGCGGAGCATGTCGAGGACGGAAGGTACGGCGTCGCCCGCATCGTCTTCGGCGCGGAGCCGTCCGATGAGGAGATTCTGCAATTCGTTGCCGGCAAATGGGAGAAGCTCTCGTTCTTCGATGGCAAACCGGCTGAGGCAAGCAAGCCCGCGAAGAACCCCAAGCGGCGCGCTCGCGAGGCGGCGAAAGCCCTCAAGCAGCCAGCGATGAGCACCAAGGCGCAGCAGGCTCTCGCGGCACAGCGGGAAGCGATGAAGCGGGAGTCGGCTCAAGCAAGAAGCCAGCGTCGCGCGGATGAGGCGGAGGCGCGCTTCGAGCAGCGAAAGCTGAAGCGCAAGCAGAAGCATCGTGGGCATTGATCGCCATTTGCAGCAAGGCAAACCATATACAGCAGCGGTGCCAGTTCCACTTGAAGCCGACGCCGCGTAGACGCTGATGGTGACGGCCATGCACGGGCACGGGCGCGCCACTGCACTTCACAGCTTGTTTCTCAAGTATTTGGGACGCACACGCGGCGTTCAAAAATGCGGAGCGACTCCGCATGGCTCGAGACTGAGCCGAGGTGCCCTACTTCTCGCCCTCCAGCAGCCCCACGATGCGGTCGATGTCGACGGCAAAGCGAGGCCTTCCCTCGCGCTCGTAGCGGTCGAGGTACGCCTGACACTCGGAGACAATGCGCTTGGTGTTGCCGTCGATGATGCGCTGGGGCGTCTCGTAGTAGGCCGAACCCTCGGTCCTAAAGCGACGCTGCCCCTACAGGTGAGCGATACTCTACGCCTTGCGGCACCCCGTCGCCCACGGAGGTTAAACGTGCACGTAAGCCGTACTCTGAAAGCCGCGGCTTCCGGCAAGTAGTTTTTACCACGAAAACTCGCCTTAGATGCGCGTAGCTCTCAAAATAACACTCGCCGAGCCGTTGCTTAACCGCCGACCTCGCTTGATGCAGAGGGCATTGGGGCAACGATAATGCGGATGAGTGTCGAGGATTCAAGTGGGCCTCGTGCCGTCCTTTCTGCGTTCATGTGCCCGTCTTCATTGCCTGAACTAAATTCCCCAAATAGAGCGTTATGGAGCGCATCGCGACGTTGCATGAAGAAGCCCCAGATAGCCAACTCTACCTGGGGCTTCATTGCTATTCACTACCTTTTGTGACGTGCCGTATTAGACCCTCGGCTACTCCCACTCGATGGTCGCGGGCGGCTTGGACGTAATGTCGTAGCACACGCGGTTGGCGCCGGGGACCTCGGCAACGATGCGGCCCGAGATGCGGGCCAGGACGTCGTAGGGCAGCTTGGCCCAGTCGGCGGTCATGGCATCGCTGGACTCGACGGCGCGCAGAATAATCGGGCGCTGATAAGTGCGCTCGTCGCCCATAACGCCGACGGACTTAATGTCAGGCAGGACCGCGAAGTACTGCCAGCAGCTGTGCTCGGAGTTGCGCTCGCCGGTCTGCTCAAACAGACGCTGGTTGTAGGCGTCGAGCTCCTCGCGCACGATGGCGTCGGCGTTCTTGAGGATCTCGAGCTTCTCCTTGTCGACCGCACCGATGATGCGGATGGCCAGGCCCGGGCCCGGGAAGGGCTGACGGAACACGATGTGACCCGGCAGGCCGAGCGCCAGACCAAGCGCGCGGACCTCGTCCTTAAAGAAGTGGTCGAGCGGCTCGATCAGGTCGAAGTGCACGCCCTCGGGGAACGGGATCAGGTTGTGGTGGCTCTTGATGGTGGCCGTCTTGCCGCCCGTCTTGCGAGCGCCGGACTCGATGATGTCGGGGTAGATGGTGCCCTGAGCCAGGTACTTGACCGGCTTGCCATCGCACTCGAGCTGCTGGGCGACCGCGAAGAACTCTTTCCAGAACTGCGTACCGATGATGCGGCGCTTCTCCTCGGGCTCGGTCACGCCGGCCAGAAGCTCGGCATAACGGTCCTCGGCGTGGACGTGGATAAAGTCGACATCGAACTGCTTGGTGAAGACCTCCTCCACCTGCTCGGGCTCGCCCTTGCGCAGCAGGCCGTGGTTGATGAACACGCAGGTCATCTGCTTGCCCACGGCGCGGGCGCCCAGCGCAGCCACGACGGAGGAGTCGACGCCACCGGACAAGGCCAGAATCACGCGGTCGTCGCCGACCTTCTCGCGGAACTCGGCCGTCATGGTCTCGACCAGGTTGTCCATGCTCCAGTTGGGCTCCAGGCCGCAGATCTCAAACAGGAAGTTGCTCAGCAGCTGCTGACCGTACTCGGAGTGCTTGACCTCGGGATGGAACTGCGTGGTAAAGATCTTGCGCTCGGGGCACTCCATCGCAGCGACCGGGCACACGTCGGTGCTGGCGGTAACGGTAAAGCCCTCGGGCACCTCGGACACGGCGTCGCGATGGCTCATCCACACGGTCTGCTCCATGGGCGTGGAGTTAAAGAGCTTGGCACCGGCCGTGCGAGTGATGGTGGCGCGGCCGTACTCGCCCACCTCGGAGTGACCGACCTTGCCGCCGAGCGTCACGGCCGTGATCTGATGGCCGTAGCAAAAGCCCAGGACAGGAAGGCCCAGGTCAAAGATGGCGGGGTCGATGGACGGAGCGTCCTCGGCGTACACGGAGGCCGGGCCGCCGGAAAGGATGAGCGCAGAGGCGTTCATCTCGCGAATCTCATCGGCCGATATGTCGCAGGGAACGATCTCGGAATACACGTTGAGGTCGCGGACGCGACGGGCAATGAGCTGACCGTACTGCGCACCAAAGTCGAGTACGAGGACCTTTGCGGAAGCCTTTTGATCCATGGTTTCCCCCTCCTGTTGGCGGGGAGCCGGTGCCCGCCCGCGTGAATGAACGAAAATAACCTCCATAGTGTACACGTTATATGGGGTTTCTCGTCCCTCGCAGCCATCAGCGCACGGCAAACGCACGACCATGGCCCCTATTTGACGGCAATTGAAGTGTTACCAAACATTGCAGATGATGTAATACGTTTGAACATTGGACGCCCTGTGCCACAATACTGCCGAACGACTCCGCCTCTGTGGCGGCAAATACGATAGGAATACCAGCATGAAGCGCATCCTTCTCATCGCCACGGGCGGCACCATCGCATCGACCGAGGACGGCAATGGCCTCTCCCCCGCCCTGACCGGTGAGGAGCTCGCCCAGAGCGTCCCCGAGATCTCGGGCCTCTGCGAGCTCGACGTGGTGCAGCCCATGAACATCGACAGCACCAATATGCGCCCCAGTGACTGGATGCGTATCCGCGACGTCATCGTCGAAGGCTATGCCGACCACGACGGCTTTGTGATCCTGCACGGCACCGACACCATGAGCTACACAGCGGCGGCGCTTTCCTATCTGATTCAGGACAGCCCCAAGCCCATCGTACTCACCGGCTCGCAAAAGCCCATGGGCAACCCCTTTACCGACGCCAAGCTCAACTTGTACCAGAGCCTGCTCTATGCGCTCGACGAGCACTCGCACGACGTCTCGATCGTGTTTGGTGGCGTCGCCATTGCCGGCACGCGTGCCCGCAAGCAGCGCACCATGAGCTTTAACGCGTTCATCAGCGTCAACTATCCGCCCATCGCCTATATCCGCAACGACCGCATCGTGCGCAACGGGCTTCACGGCACGCATCAGGGCGAAAACCCGGTGCGCTTCTACGACAGCATCGACCCGCGCGTATTTGTACTCAAGCTTACGCCCGGCGTAAACCCGGGCATCCTCGACGCCCTTGCCGATAGCTACGACGCCGTGATTCTGGAGACCTTTGGCATTGGCGGTATTCCCGAGTTTGGCGAGTCCGGCGAGTCATTCCAGGAGGCGATTTTCCGCTGGGTCGATTCGGGTCGCACCGTCGTTATGACCACGCAGGTCCCCGAGGAGGGCCTCGATCTGGGCGTTTATGAGGTCGGCCGTGCTTACGCCGATCATCCAGGCATTCTGCGCGGCGACGACATGACCACCGAGACGCTCGTGGCCAAAACCATGTGGGCACTCGGCCAGTCACGTGATGCGACCGAGATTCAGCGCCTGTTCTACAGCCAAGTCAACCACGACCGCATCCCGATGGCGTAATTCAGTTGTCGACGGGTATCCCCTATTCGATGCCCTCGAGAAGCTCTGACACCGTCATGCCGAGTGCGGGCGCGATCTTAAATAGAACCTTGAGCGTGAAATTTGCCGTCCCATCTTCGATTCGGTCGAGGTAGGGTCGGCTGATTCCTGTTGCCACACAAAAATCAACCTTGGAGATACCAAGGTCCCTGCGTGTCTCTTCGACCCGCCTGCCAAGAATCTGTTTCGCACGTTCGTCCATGCAGCCGAGTTTGAAATGGAGCCGAACATAAACGTAAACTATAGTTTACGTTTTGCCGAATACACAGGAGTTTTCTATGTCGGGTTCTTCAATCCGCATGTACCGAGCCACGCTTCGCACAAACAGCGCGCCGCCCAAGCTCGTCGTCGTTGAAGCAGAATGCCTTTCGCCCGATGAGCGCACAGCATTTGCATTGCTATCAAGTCGCGTCTCCGCCGTTCTGGTCCCTTGCCCGGCGCAAGGTGAACTTGCCATCCAATGCCAGGCGCACAGTTGCTCGCTCAATCAGGCTGCCGTAATCGCAACCAGCCAACGCGGCCTGCCGCTCCTTTTAGAAGCCGGCATAGCACTCGCCCTTCGCGGCGCCGGATACGAAAACGAGGCCGCCGCCGATGTAGTCTTTCAACCACGATCGAGCGGCGGCCTCGCAGCAGCCATTGAATATGCGTGCAGGCTCGTTGCCTAAAAGGACAAGCTAAAAGCCCAAGCCAAAACCCGTTCCGGTAATCGCCGAGTACATAAAGTAAACGTTGATCACGTTGAGGAACACACCCGTGATGCAACCGTTGCGCAGGTAGCGCTCGCACGTCAGACGTGCCATCACAGCGGAGTCTTCGTTGTTCTTTGCTTGACGGCCGGCAGTAAAATACGTCGCCACGCCGAGCAGCAGATTGAGCACCGGCAGAGCCAACAGCTCGTAACTCTTACCCCAGCGCGTCACCTCGCCGGCGGCATTAAACTTTGTTGCCACCTCGGACCCAATGTTGGGAATCACAAACGCTGCGACCACCAGCGGAAGCACCGCAAGCACCAGCAGTGCGATGCCCATGTAGCCGGCTTTTTTACCATATTTAAACATGCACGTCGTCCTTACACGTTAAAGCGGAAGTGCACGACGTCGCCATCGGCCATGACATAGTCCTTGCCCTCGATGCGCAGCTTGCCAGCGGCCTTGGCGCCCTGCTCGCCGCCGAGCTCGATGTAGTCGTCATAGCCAATGACCTCGGCCTTAATAAAGCCGCGTTCAAAGTCGGTGTGAATGACGCCGGCGGCCTGCGGGGCGGTCGCGCCCTGACGCACCGTCCAGGCCTTGACCTCCATCTCGCCAGCCGTAAAGAACGACTGCAGGCCAAGCAGCTTGTAGGCAGCCTGCGCGAGCACGTCCAGACCGGGCTGCTCCAGGCCCAGGCTCTCCAGGTAGTCGGCGGCATCCTCGGGATCGAGCTCGGAAAGCTCAGCCTCGATCTTGGCGCAGATGGGCAGTGGCTTGACACCATCGATGGGCGCCAGGTCGTCGTTGAGCATATCCTCGTCCACGTTGGCCACATACAGGATGGGCTTCATGGTGAGCAGGAACAGGCCCTTGGCAGCGGCGCGCTCCTCGTCGGTCATCTCCATGGATGCGGCGCGCTTGCCCTCGTTGAGCCAGGCAAGCAGGCGGCGGGCGACCTCGAACTTGGGCATGAGTTCCTTGTCGCGCTTGGCCTCCTTCTCGAGCTTGGGCAGTTGCTTCTCGATCGTGCCCATGTCGGCCAAGATGAGCTCGGTCATGATAGTGTCGGCATCGCCGGCGGGATCGACGAACTCGCCCGTGCGGCCCACCTCGCGCATGACGTTGGGGTCCTTAAAGTAGCGCACGACCTCGCAGATGGCGTCGGTCTCGCGAATGTTGGCCAGGAACTGGTTGCCCAGACCCTCGCCCTCGTTGGCGCCCTTCACCAGACCTGCGATGTCGACGAACTCAACCGTAGCCGGCACAATGCGGCCCGGGTTGACGATATCGGCGAGCTTTTGCAGGCGGCTATCGGGCACATCGACGATACCCACGTTGGGGTCGATCGTGGCAAACGGGTAGTTGGCGGCAAGGCCGGTCTTTTTGGTAAGCGCGGTGAACAGCGTCGACTTGCCCACGTTGGGCAGGCCCACGATACCGATGGAAAGGGACACGACAGCTCCTTTTGGTACAGGTACTTTAAACTGCATAAGTATAGCGCCGCCGCAGCATCTGGGCGAACCCGGACGCCACGGCGGCGCAAATGAAGCAGAGATGAGTGAGAGTTCGAGACTGCAGTCCTTACTTAAGCTCGGGCCAGAAATCCTTGTTGGCCTCGATGAGCTCGTCCAGGATCTGCTTAGCAACGCTCGCCGAAGGGATGGTCTTGGAAAGCGTGAGCGCCTGCCAGAGCTTCTGGTAGCTGCCCTCGACCCAAGCCTGGACAACGAGCTTCTCGACGGAAACCTGCTGCTCCATCAGGCCCTTCTGGAACTGCGGAATCGGACCCTGGCAGATCTTCTCAAAGCCGTTGGAACCAACGATGCAAGGCACCTCGACCATGGCCGTCGGGTCGAAGTTGGGCACAGCGCCATCGTTGGGGACGATCAGCAGGAAGCGCTCGAGCGTGTTCTCGGCCAGCGCGCAGGCAAGGTCGACGATGTAGTTGGCGTGAACATCCGGCTCAAAGCCGCCGTCCTTGGCCGTACCCTTAGCGATGATGTCGCGGCAAGCGCCAAAGACCTTCTTCTCGCGGCCGTCCATAACCTCATTGGCGCGAGTGTAGTTAGGGTCAGACGTCTCGACGACATAGTCCGGGTACAGGTAATACTTGAGGTAGGTATTGGGAATCGTCTCGGGATCGACAGCATAGACATCCTTGGCCTTGCCGAAGGTGTGAATCCAGCTCTCCTCGACATGCTGCTCCTTACCGGCCTCGTGCTCGATGCCGTCCAGGTAGCCGTTCTTAGCCATGTGCTCCTTAATCTGCGGCATGAGGTCGTTGCCCTCCTTGTCGTAGATTTTGCTCCACCAACCAAAGTGGTTGAGGCCGTAGTAGCTATACTGCAGTTCGCGACGATCCTTGATGCCGCACATACGGCTCATCTTATCCATGAGGTCGATCGGCATGTCGCAGATGTTGATGATGCGGCTGTTGGGGCGCAGCACGCGACAGGCCTCGGCGACGATAGCTGCGGGGTTGGAGTAGTTGAGCATCCAGGCGTTGGGGCTGTACTTCTCCATGTAGTCGAGGATCTCGATGACGCCGCCGATGGAACGCATGCCGTAGGCGATGCCGCCGGCACCGCAGGTCTCCTGGCCAACGCAGCCGTACTTGAGAGGAATCTTCTCGTCGAGCTCGCGCATGGCGTACAGGCCAACGCGGATGTGAGCAAGGACGAAGTCGGTACCGGTGAAAGCCGTCTCGGGATCGGTGGTGTAGCTAAACTCAACCTCGGGAGCGTTTTCGTGGAAGTAAATCTCGCAGGCCTTGGCCACAATCTCCTGACGCTCGGCGTTGTTGTCGTAGAAGGTCACCTTGTTGACCGGAAAGCGGTCACGCTCCTCAAGCAGCATCAGGGCGATACCCGGAGTGAAGGTGGAGCCACCGCCGGCAATGGTCACGGCATAGTTTTTCTTGGACATGATGTCCTCCTCATTCTGGCCGCTTGCTCAATCCGTCCCCGCACGCGGCCTGCGCGGTTTGGAATTGTTACCTAGAAGTGGAGTTTTTTATCTCTAGAATGGGCCTTGCGGTGCATACCGGCTCTGCAAGGCCGATTGTTTCGATGGACGATGGTTTACAGAAGACTCTCGAACTTCAGAAGACTTTCGAACTTCTCGCGAACCTGCGGGACGGTAAGGCCGATGATGACCTGGATTGACTGACCTTGGACCACCAAGCCATGCGTACCGATCGCCTTGAAGGAAGCCTCGGGTGCAACGACGCTCTTGTCCTTGACGTTAACGCGCAGACGGGTAGCGCAGTTAGTTACATCGATGATGTTATCCGTGCCACCGAGCAGATCGAGGATCTTCTCGGCAAGCACCAAGCGCTCATCATCTTTACTCTGGGCGACCGATTTGCCAGCAGCAGCACCGCCCTGCTTTTGCTTGTAGTCGGCCTTGGACTTGAGCTCAACCTCAACATCGTCATCCTCGCGACCGGGGGTCTTAAAGTCGAACTTGACGATCAGGAAACGGAAGACCACGACCCAAAGGGCGGTAAAGCACAGACCGACAAGGATGGAGATGGCGTACTGCAGACCGTGTGCGGCCCAAAGGGGCAGCCAGTCCCACGAGAGCATCGAGATGATGCCGCCGTCGAAGATGCCCACGACGCCAAGGAGGTTTTGAGCCATGCAGCCAAGCGCTCCGAGCACGCAGTGGACGACGAACAGGCCGGGCGCGATGAACAGGAAGGTGAAGTCAAGCGGCTCGGTAATACCGCAAAGCATAGCGGTAAGGGTGACGGGAATGAGCAGAGCCTTGACGCGCTGCTTGCGCTCGGGTTTGGCGGTCATATAAAACGCAATGGCGACGCCAAGCGAGCCGAAGACTTTAGTCCAACCAGGGCAGGTATAGGCAGCCCAGGGTGCGGCATCCTTAAGAGCAATGCTCGGATCGGCAGCCAGTTGGGGCAGGATGTTGGCCCAAGCAGCAAAGATGCCGCCGTTGACCGCCGCGTTGTCGTAATAGAACGGCGTATAGATAAAGTGGTGCAGGCCTGTAGGAATCAGCACGCGCTCGAAGAAAGCAAAGACGCCCACGCCAAACGTACCGGCGGAAAGGATGAATCCCTGGAAGGCGGCGATAGCAGCCTGAACATGCGGCCATACCAGGCAGGCGATAATAGCGACCGGAACCATAACGAAGAAACCGATCATATAGATGAACACGGAGCCCGAGAACACGCCCAACCACTCAGGAAGTTCGGTGTCGAAGTACTTGTTGTGAAGCATCGTGGCAATACCCGAAATGATAAGCGCGCCCATGATGCCCATATCAAGCGTTTTGATGCTTGCGATAGTGGCAAGACCAGTACCGCTGCCCGCCTCGACAGAGTAGTCGACCCCAAAGACAGGGCCCCACTGCCCCAAGATTGTGCTTACAAAGTAGTTGAAGGTAAGGTAGATGGCCAAAGCCTCCATGCAGCAGCGAGCGTTCTGCTTGTTCGCGAGCGAGATTGGCAACGCTACGCAAAACAGCAACGGCATCTGGTTAAAGAGCGTCCAACCACCCTGGAGCAGCACATTCCAGCAATCAAACCAAAGATGACCCGCAGTGGCCATCTCGCCAAAGATCGCCTCGGTGGTAAACAACGTACCCAGGCCGACGACGATTCCGGAAAATGCGAAAAGAATTGCAGGCGTGTACATTGCACCGCCGAAACGTTGTATCTTTTGCATCATGACGGGGAATCCCCCTCTCTTCATTCGGAGCGCTGCGGTTTTGGCTTCACTCGAGACCGCAGACGCGCCGTTTGCGTGTACCTCGTGCAATAGGACGGGTGGGCCCGCTTCCCTGACTTCTTGCGCTTCTATTTTTATCATATCACTTATCTAGACAAGTTAGTATAAATACTACGGTCGGTAAACGGTTGATTATTGGCCGTAAACGGTATATGTCCAGTATTTCGCCTGCTAAATCTAATATAGCTGATAGCTGCAATTCATATTTCTTTTTTACTTGTCTAGATATGCTTGTCTATATCTGCAGACATACCTATACTTCATTACAACATTCACCACCACGTTAAGGAGTCACCATGAAAAGCGCGGTCTTCTATGGAAAGCACGATCTCAGGGTCGAGGATTCGACAAAGCCGGCCGTGGGCAAGCGCGACGTTCTGATCAACGTCAAGGCTTGCGGCGTCTGCGGTACCGACGTTCATATCTATGAAGGCGACAAGGGTGCAGCCGACGTTACCCCGCCCACGATCCTTGGTCATGAGTTTGCGGGCGTTGTCGAGGCCGTGGGCAGCGACGTCGCTGGCTTTAAACCGGGCGATCGCGTGTGCATCGACCCAAACCATCCCTGCGGCTGCTGCGAACCCTGCCGCGACGGAATCAACCACTACTGCGAGCATATGACCGGTTACGGCACCACCGTTAACGGCGGCTTTGCCGAGTACTGCTCCGTCGATATGCAGCAAGTCTACAAGTTGGGCGATCACACCAGCTTTGAGCAGGGTGCTATGACCGAGCCCGTCGCCTGCTGCCTGCACGGCATCGATATGTGCAACATCAAGCCCGGCAGCACGGTTGTCGTCATCGGCGGTGGCATGATCGGTCTGCTCATGATGCAGCTTGCCAAAAACGCCGGCGCCACCAAGGTCGTCTTGCTCGAGCCCGTCAAGGGCAAGCGCGAGGTTGCGCTCAAACTCGGCGCCGATCTGGCAATTGATTCCATCCACGAGGACGTCCCGGCCCGCCTGAAGCAGGAGGGCGTCGGCAACGTCGATGTCGTTATTGAGTGTGTTGGCAAGCCCGTCACCATCGAGCAGGCCATCCAGATCGCCGGCCACAAGGCTACGGTCATGATGTTCGGCCTCACCAAGCCCGATGAGACAATCACCGTCAAGCCCTTCGAGGTCTTCCAGAAGGAGCTTGTGCTTACCTCGTCCTACATCAACCCTTATACGCAGCGTCGCGCGCTCGAGCTCATCGACTCTGGCAGGCTCGACGTATCCTCGATGGTCGCCAAGGTGGCTTCCCTCGACGAACTCGGCGCCATCCTGTCAGACCCGGCCCTGCGTGCCATGGGTAAATATATAATCGACCCCAGCAAGTAAATCGATTGACACCTGCGCGGGCGGCCCTCACCCGTCGTTCGCGCACCCAGCTCTAGGAGACCGTCATGGCGCGAGCCATCTTCCAAACTATTTATGACAACGTGAAGCAGTCGATTGACGACGGCACATACGCCTATCAGAGTTATCTGCCTTCGGAGACTGAGCTCACGCAGCTGTTTGACTGTTCGCGCATGACGGTTCGTCGCGCCATCTCGATGCTTGCGGCAGATGGTTACGTGCTCCCCCAGCAAGGCAAAGGCATGCGCGTCATTCGCAACATCAGTGACGAGAAGAGTCGTGGTGGCGGCGGACTCGAGACCTTTAAGGAAATCGCGGTCAACCGAGGCTTTGAGCTCAAGACTGTCACCACCGTCTTTGAGCTCCTCATCTGCAGCAAGGCGCTCTCCAAGATTACTGGGTTTCCCGAAGGCTGTGAGCTCACACGCGCCAAACGCATCCGTTATGCAGACGGACAAGCCGTGTGCTCCGACGACTCCTATTACCTAAGCTCACAAGTACCGGGGCTGACACCCGAGATTGTCAACGACTCGATCTATCGTTACCTCGAAGAAGATCTTGGCATTAGGATTGCCACGGGCAAACGCGATGTAACGATCGAGCATCCCACGCCCGAGGATACGCGCGTGCTCGATCTCGACGACTTTAACGCACTCGCCGTTATACGCGGGCAGACCTACAACGCCGACGGCATCCTTATGGAATACACCGAGACCAAACAGGTCCCCGGGTTCTTTTTGCTCCATGAAACCGTGACGCGCAACGGTACCGGTCGAACCGGCCACCAAAGCAGCATGAACTAACCATTTATTAGTTGCGGTGGGATAGTTCCTAGAATGGCCAGCTTAAGGGCAAAACAGGAACTATTCCACCGCAACTTTTTTTGGCCGGCGGGGCAGCGTCTGTCCCACCGGCCATCATTTACGCTCTTTTAGCTAGTCCGCGAGCTTCTCCACCTGATCGAGCATCTTGCCGAGTTTGGCCTTCGCCTCGGCCTTGACCTTCTCAGCTTCTTCGTGAGCTTTCGCCTTCTGGGCGGCCTTCTCCTCGGCCTCGGGGTCGACGACGATCAAATTGGACGCATCGTGCTCAACAAGCTTGAGCGCATGCTCGGGGCACACCTTGACACAGGCACCGCAACCCAAACAATACGTGGATTCCAGTGCAAAGCGGCCGCTTCCCACCAAATCGCAGGCGAACGTGGGGCACGCGTTAACGCACTCGCCGCACGACGTGCACTTGTCAAAATCGCACTCCGGCGTGCTTACTTGCATGTTCTTGGCAAGCTCGGGGTGGTTTTGCAGCGTCGAGAGTACCAGCTGGCGCCCGTGCGTAAGCGTGCGGCGACGTTTGGCCGTCGTGGTGCCGCACATGGTGTTGAGCGTGCGCTCCAGCTGGGTAATCTGATGGCGGTGGGCCTTGAGCTTTTGCGTCACCGAGGCCAGCGCCGCCGTCGCCGGGTTGAGCTTGGTCACCGTCAGGCCCGTGGTGCGGGCGATCTTTTCCATGTATTCCTTGCGCTCGTACTCGCGGCGCTTATGGCACTTGAGGCTCTTGGGGTCGACCTCCAGGCCCATACCCGTGCCGGCCCACTCCTCGGCAGTGGCGATTGCCTCGCCCAGAATGTCCTCACCGCCGGTGTTGCGGCACTTATCGCACACGCCCAGTGGCAGGTAGACGCTCACGTTGGGATAGTCGGCCAGCACCGAGAACCAGGTCTCGGCCGTAATATCGCCCACGCAGGCAACGACGACCTCGTTCTCGCGCGGCATGCGCTTAAGGGCGCGCGTGCAGGTGACGTAGGCGGTCTCGTGGCTCGTAGCTGCCGAGACAATGTCGTCATACAGGTTTTTGGGCGCCAATCGCGGCGAGATGATCGCCTCGGTCGGACAGGCAGCGGCGCACAGGCCGCACTTGCGACAGGAGTCGAGGATCTCGATGGCGTCTTCCTCGACCTCGATAGCGTTGACCGGGCACACGTCCATGCACGCGGTGCAGCCGCTCTTTTCGTTTTTGCAGGTCAGACACGGAATCGTGTTGCCGCGCGGACGCTCCTTATAGTCGGCAGGATTCCACTGCGGCGCTGACGGATCGAGCGCGTCGGTCACGCCGCCAAGCGGGTTTTTAAGAAAGTCGAAACCCTTGCTGATCTCGATAATGTCATCAAACAGATCGTGTTCCTGCGCCATGCGCGGCCCCTCCCTGAGCAGTGCAAACAAGCAAGAGATAATGATACGCTATCGGCCCACGCCTCGGGCAAATTACACGCGGAGCACCTTTGAGGCAAATAGCCCATGGCCTATCGCCGCCTCGATTGCACAAGGTCGATCAAGCGCCAAACTATGCCTCGCGCATGAGCTGCACGAGCTTTTGTTTGGTCACCTTGGCCTGCTCGTTGGCCATATTGCGTTCGTTTCTAAAGGCCGCATCCGCAACGCTCATCAGGTCGGCATCGGAAATCTCGCCAAGGCCCAGCTCCTCGAGCGTCGTCGGCAGACCAACGCGCTGGCAAAACTCGAGCACCTGATCAAGCTCGGGCGCACGCTCCAGGCGCAGCTGCACCACCAGACCAAATGCCACGGCCTCACCATGCATGGCCTTGCACTCGAGCAGAATCGTCAGACCGTTGGCGATGGCATGTGCCAACGCCAGGCCGCCACTCTCAAAGCCAACACCCGAAAGCAGAATATTGCACTCGATCAGACGCTCAACCGCAGGCGATATACGGCCCTTTTTGAGATCGCGCTTGGCAGCGACGCCGCACTCCATGAGCGTGTCATAGCAGGCACGAGCCGTAACCAAGGCCAAGTGCCCCGGCGCGCCACCGTGCTCGTTAGCGCCGTGCGCCGCGGCACACGAACGCGCCTCGAAGTACGTTGCCAGTGCGTCGCCCATACCAGCGACCGTCATCCGCAGTGGTGCTGCCGCAACCACGTTGGTATCAACCACGACCAGATCGGGATTTTTGTCGAGTATCAAGTAGCGGTCGAACGACCCATCCTCGTGATACAGCACCGAAATCGCACTGCACGGGCCGTCCATCGAAGCCGCCGTGGGGCATACACACAACGGCAGCTCGGCATAAAACGCAACGGCCTTGGCGATATCGAGCATCTTGCCGCCGCCAATGCCCACCACCATGTCGCAGTACTCGGCCTGGGCTTCCTGAGCCATTCCGACAACGGCCTCTTCCGTACACGGACCGTTATAAATCTTAAAGAACGGCTCGCTTAGATCTTCGTCCAGAAATCCATCGACGATCTGCCTGCACAGCCGATCCTCGGTGCCCTGGTCAAACAAGACATAGGCAGCGCAGCCCAACCATGACAAATACCTGCCCTGACGCGAAAGTTCGCCCGGCCCCTGAACATACCGGCCGGGACCGCCATAAACCATAGGAAGCGCCATACGAGAATCCGCCCTTCATCAAACAACGATTGGTGCAAAGTAACCTGACCCCTTTGCACCATAGCAAAAAGGGGCAAAACCATCTGTTGGTTTTGCCCCTTCCTTAGCTTGATTTACTCATCCATGAGATAGTAGTGGCCCAGCGCGTCGGCACCCAGGATGGCGTTTGCGACCATCTCGGGCGTCACCTCAAACGGCATGTTGCACATGGTGTCATCGGGTGCGCAGGCGGCCTCGGCAACAATCATGGCCTGCTCGCGCGTAACCTCGGCAACGCCAAGTTCCTTCATCGTGACCGGCAGGCCCAGCTCAATGCAGAAGCCCAAGACTTCCTCGAGCTTCTCGGTCGGGGCATCCTCGAGTACCAGCTGGACGATGGTGCCGAAGGCGACCTTCTCGCCGTGATACATGCTGTGGCACTCGGGCAGCATCGTCAGACCATTGTGGATGGCATGAGCAGCAGCAAGGCCCGAGCTCTCAAAGCCAATGCCCGAAAGCAGCGTATTGGCCTCGATGATGTGCTCGACGGCAGGCGTGAGCGCACCCTTCTCCAGCGCGACCTTGGCCTTGACGCCATCGGCCATGAGCGTCTCGTAGCAGAGCTTGGCGAGCGCCAGGCCGGCCATTCCGCCCTTGCCGCCGGCGCAGGTGCCGCCGTCGGCATCATGCGTCGCCTGTGCCTCGAAATAGGTTGCGAGCGCATCGCCCATACCGGAAACCGTCAGGCGCACCGGGCTCGCCGCGATAACCGTCGTATCCATAAGGACAATGTTGGGGTTTGCCTTAAGGAAGAGGTATTTATCAAACTGGCCGTCGTCGGTGTAGAGCACCGAAAGAGCGGAACACGGAGCATCGGTCGAAGCAATGGTGGGGCAAATGATAACCGGAGACTCCAGGTAGTAGGCAACGGCCTTCGCGGTGTCGAGGATCTTGCCGCCACCGACGCCGACGATGATGTCGCAACCGTTGTCGCGAGCGAGCGCAACCAGGCGATCGACCTCGCCCTTGGAGCACTCGCCGTTAAAGTCCTCAAACAGCAGCTCGGCCTTAGCCTCGGCAAAACCGCCCTCGATCTTAGCACCGACGCGCTTCTTGCCCGAAGGCGTCACGATGACGAGGGCCTTAGCGCCGAGCGGCTCGACATAGGAGCCGAGCTTGGCGAGCTCGTCCGGACCCTGGATGTACTTGCTGGGGCTATTGAAAATTGCAGCCATGTTTATCCCATCCTCTCATAATTAAAAAGAAAGGGGCTCCGTACGGATACGTGCGGAGCCCCTCCCTACGATAACAAGAGTCGATTAGAAATCGATGTCGGTGTCGTAGTAGCAGGCCTTGAGGATCTTCTCGAAGTCGGCAGCCTTGGTCTCACGCGGGTTCTCGGGCGTGCAGGCGTCCTGCTCGGCGTTCGCGGCGATCTCGGGCAGCTTGGCGAGGAACTCCTCCTCGGAAACCATCTGCGGGTTCTCGGCGTCGACCTTCACGCCACCATTTGCGTAATCCTTGATGGACTGCGGGATGTTGAGCTGGTCGTTGAGGTCGCGGATCTTCTGGACGAGCGCAGCGATGAGCTCCTCGTTGGTCTCGCCGGGAAGGTGCAGGATCTCCTTGGCCACGTAAGCGTAACGCTCGGCAGCACGGGGATCCTTAGAGTTCCACTGGATAACCTTGCCCAGGTACATGGCGTTAGCGGCACCGTGGATGATGTGGCCGTTCTCGAAGGCAGCACCGGTCTTGTGAGCCATGGAGTGAACGATGCCGAGCAGGCCCGAGGAGAAGGCGATACCGGCGATGCACTGAGCCTCATGCATGTGCTGACGGGCCTCATGGTCGCCAGCATAGGACTTGGGCAGCCACTCGACGATCTCGCGGATGCCGTGCAGAGCGTTGGCGTCGGTGAACATAGAGGCGCAGGTGGAAACGTAGGCCTCCATGCAGTGGGTCAGAGCATCCATGCCGGTGTGAGCGCACAGCTTGGCGGGCATGGTGTAGGTGAGCTCGGGGTCGACGATGGCGACATCAGGGGTGATGTTGAAGTCGGCCAGCGGGTACTTGATGCCCTTGGCGTAGTCGGTAATGACGGAGAACGCGGTGACCTCGGTAGCGGTGCCGGAGGTAGAGGAGATGGCGCAGAAATGAGCCTTCTGACGCAGCTCGGGGAAGCTGAACGGCTGGATGATGTTATCGAAGGACTCCTCGGGATACTCGTAGAAGACCCACATGGCCTTAGCGGCATCGATGGGCGAGCCGCCACCGATGGCGATAATCCAGTCGGGCTCGAACTCGCGCATGGCCTCGGCGCCCTTCATGACCGTCTCGATGGACGGGTCGGACTCGACGCCCTCGAACAGCTTGACCTCGAAACCGCCTTCCTTAAGGTCGTTCTCGACGTCCTGCAGGAACCCGCCGCGGCGCATAGAGCTGCCGCCAGAAACGATGATGGCCTTCTTGCCCTTGAGGTTCTTCACCTCGTGGCGAGCGCCCTCACCAAAGTACAGATCGCGAGGATTGGTAAAACGTCCCATACTGTGCCTCCTAAACAAGCCCCTCTTAGACTTGCGTATATAACGGAGCACCCAATTGGCTCCGTTAGGACCGGTTTGCGCGTTGCCGGCGATGACAATGCGCGATGTCTAAACGTCTCAACGCTCAGACAAACACTATTTTACCGTTCTGGTTGGTCAGTTATTCACCTAAAGCCGCCAATGATGAAACGTTTTTTCTATCCCTGAAGATCCTTGTGCGGCATTCATACTCCCAAGCTGGGCAAACGTTTTATCAAGGTTGACTACATATCCTGGGCAGGACGGTGCCCCTCCAAAATATGCACCGTTCGCCGCCAAAAATCGACCGTTTGCGGCACCGTGATACCACTCGGTCGTCCAGGGTGCCGACATTTGTGCGACATCCGTCTTCGTGGTGCAAAGGTGCAAGTCCAAGTGCGGCACCCCCGGTGTGCCACATGCGGGTAAACTAGAACCTTATATAGAAACATTTGAACCCTAACCGCAGCAAAGGAGGCCCCATGGCATTCGATCCCATTCAAGAGGATTGCCATCGCCTCGTTCTTGAGGCCTTGCGCCGCGACAATATCCCGCTCACCGACGCTGCCGCCGTAGAGCGTCTGATGGAACAATTCACCCGCAACCCCGCACCGCTCATCGTGCACGACCGCGACCGCGCCGGGCACCTCATTGCCAAGGTGGTCGAGGCCGTCGACTACCGCATTCCCTTTATCCCTGACGATACCCAGGCAGAGCAGGAAGAGGCAGCTGCCGAGAACATGCTCCGCGAGGCAGCCGCACTCGATCCGGCCAACTGGGATGCCCAGCGCATGCTGACGGCGCTCACCGCCGAATCCAACGAGGAATACGTGCAGTATCTGGTGTCCAAGTGCGACGAGGTGGAGCACGATCTGGCGCTCAAGATCGCCTCGGCGCAGGACCCCTACGAGCGCGAGGCCGCAGGCGACCTTACGCGCCGCCCCTATCTGCGCTGGCTTGCCGCCTTGGCATCGCGCGCCCTCATTAGCGGCCGCTATCGCATGTCGCTCGAAGCCGCAAATCGCAGCTTGGACTTTGCGCCCAACGACCCCGCCGGTGTCCGCCACACCGCGATGCTCGCCATGGCAAAGCTCGAATACCCCGCCGAGGAGCTCAAGCGCTTTCGCTCCGCCCACTCCGTGCCCTATCTTGCCAACACGCCGCTGCGCCGCCGCCCCAAAGATGCGGAGCGTGACTTGGACCCATGGACGCTCATCGCGCTGATGAGCGCTGCTTGGCGCGAGCTGGACTACGAGGGCGCCGAGCACTACTTGCGCATCCTTGCGCGCTCGTGTCCGCACGCAGCCGAGGCGCTCTACTTCCAAACCGAGTTTCCCGATGGCGTCTATGCCCGCGTCAACGTGGGTGCAGGCTCCACCGACGAGCTTGTCCTTGCGCTGTCCGAGGCGACGCCGGTACTGCAGGAGGGCCTGGGCGCCCCCGACAACGCCAGCTTTGCCGCCTGGATCGCCACCAACGACATCGTGCGTTCCCAGATCGACGAGCGCATCCTGCGCGCGGCCGAGCAGGGGCTTCCATTTAAGGGAGGGGACCTCTAATGGATCCGAGCGTCTACATCCCCGCCTACCTGGAGCGCACCTATCTGGCGTCGCACCCCGAGCTCACCGATGCAGCACGCGAGCTTGTCCATAACGACATTAGCGCGAATCCTCAAAAGTATGCGCAGGCCGAGCATGCCCAGGCACTGCTGTCCTATGCCGGCGTTCATCGCCACCTGCTCGACGAGCTCCATCGCATCGAGGACATGGGCAGCGACGAGGAGTTTGAGCAGACGCGCAACCGCCTGTTCGACGACATGCGCGACGAGCTGCTCAAGATCGTCCGCGTCGATGCGCTGGCCGTCGACGCGCAGCTGCTCGCCATCATCCTGGCCGACACGCCCGTTGACGCCTGCCTGGGCGACCTGATGAAGCTCGAGGCGACCACGGCCGATTACCTGCAGCAAAGCGTGCCCGGGTTCGACATGGAAGCCCCGCACTACTGGGCCAATAATGTTTTGGCCGACGGTGTCACCGCAGCAGACCTTACCGTGAGCGAGCCGGCTCTTATCGGGTGGCTTCACACACTCGAGGCCATCTCGCAGCTGTGCATGGCGAGCGCCCGCTACCGCGCTGCTGCCAACTACGCCCGCCGCGTCCTTAAGGCAGAAGGCTATCCCACCCGAGCTGCCGGCACCGTGTTGCTCGCCCTCGCTCGCCTGGAAGACCAGGACGGCTTTTTCGCCCTAGCGCACCAGCTCGAGGAACAGGCGGGAGCCGATGCACTCGAGAACTCTCCTTGGTACCTGCTCGCCCGCACAATCCTATTGTTCAAAACGAACAAGATGCGTCCGGCGGTGCGTGCGCTGCGTGAGTTCGCTAACCGCTGCGAGGGCGGCGCGTTCTTCTTGCTGAATCCCATGTACCAGACACCGTACCTTCCCTGCCGGCCCGAGCCACGCGATCCCTGGGATCTTTCGCACCAGGCCGTTTGGGAAGCGGACGGCATTATCTCGGACACTCCAGACTTTGCCCCCTGGGCCAATGCCTGCGAAGACGTGTCGCAGCTTGCCCAGGAATTTGCGCGCCGCTACGGTTTTTAGTGACGCACTCGACCCGACCATATCGTTTACGTTAGGAACGGTTTCATGAATCTCCGCTCATCTCTTGCCTGCACCTCGAGCGATATCGCCCGCTGGGGGCTGCGCTCCGTCCTTAAGCGCCAGGGCGGCGTACTTCCCGGCCGCATCGCCATGAAGATCGACCCCGAGCTGCTAAGCGACCTCGCGAGCCTGGTCGACCGCAGCGTGGTGATCACCGGTACTAATGGCAAGACCACCACCTCCAACCTCATCGCCGACGCCGTTGCCGCCAGCGGCGCCACCGTGGTGTGCAACCGCGCTGGCAACAACATGGAGCCGGGCGTGGTGGGCGCGTTGCTCGAGGCGCGCGGCAACCTTAAGCGAACGGCCAGCAGCAAGCGCGTAGGCGTCTTTGAGTGCGACGAGCTCTACACGGTGCGCGTCCTGCCCAAGCTCAAGCCGACCTACTTTGTGCTGCTCAACCTGTTCCGCGACCAGCTGGACCGCTACGGCGAGATCGACCATACCCAGGACGTCATCGCCCATGCGTTGGAGCTCTCTCCGACGACAACGCTCATCTACAACGCCGACGATCCGCTGTGCGCCTCGATCGCCGCGCGCGTCCCCAACACGAGCATCGCCTTTGGCATCGACGGCGCCACGGGCACCGAGTCCGACCGCATTAGCGACTCGCGTTTTTGCTCGCAGTGCAACGCCCCGCTGGAATACGACTATGTGCAGTACGGACAGCTGGGCGCCTATCATTGCCCTTCGTGCGGCTGGGGTCGCCCCGCGCTGCTCCGCCGCGTGACGGGCGTTGAGCTCGGCTGCGACGGCTACGGCTTTGACCTGGCCTTTGGACCTGAGGCCAACGCGCCCGCCGTGCACATCGCCACGCGCTACAACGGCCTGTACATGGTCTATAACGTCGCCGCCGCCTTCTTTGCGGCGCACGAGCTGGGCGTGGACGCGGCGCACCTGCAGCCCACGCTTAATGCCTACGTGCCCGCCGGCGGACGCATGGGCCGCTGGGATATTGCCGGCCGCACCGTCGAGGCCAACCTGGCCAAGAATCCCGTGGGCTTCGATCGCCAGATCCAGTCCATTAAAACGGCAGGTGGCAGGCTCTGCGCCTTCTTCCTAAACGATAACGATGCCGACGGCCACGATGTCTCGTGGATCTACGATGTCGACTTCGAGCGCATCGCCGACACGCCGGGTCTTGTCGCCTTTGCCGGAGGCACGCGTGCGCACGACATGCAGGTACGCCTCAAGTACGCCGGCATCGATGCCGCGATTATCTCGGACATCGCGCAGACGATCGGTGCCGTGGCAGACGAGGCCGCCGATGACACCTTCTACGCCGTCGCCAACTACACGGCCTTCCCGCCGCTGGTCAAAGAACTCGACGGGCTGAAGGGTGCCGATGCAGCCACGGTTGCCGCCCGCGCCGCAGTCCGCGCCGACGGCAGCGCTCTTCCTGTCGGTATCGCGCCAGTCGAGCTCTCGCGCCCGCTGCGCATCGTCTACCTGTATCCCGATGCCCTCAACCTCTATGGCGACGGCGGCAACGTCATCGCCCTCGAGCGCCGCTGCGCCTGGCGCGGCATCCCCGTTCGCGTGGATGAGGTCCGCATGGGCGAGGTGCTCGATCTGCATGATGCCGATATCGTCATGATGGGCGGCGGATCCGATCGCGACCAGCTAGCCGTGGCACACGAGCTGCTCGCCCAAAAAGACAAGGTCGCAGCCTATGTTGAGGACGGCGGTTCGCTGCTCGCCATCTGCGGCAGCTATCAGCTGCTCGGCCGTTCGTACTATATGGGCGAAAATCGCATCGAGGGCCTGGGCGTCATTGCCGCCGAGACCGTACGCGGCTCCGACCGCCTGATCGGCAACGTCGCCGTCAAGACCGACCTGGCACCCGAGCCCTTTGTGGGATTCGAGAACCACGGTGGCCGCACGCTTTTGGACGCCGATGCCACGCCGCTCGGAACGTCCGTCGTCACGGGCACCGGCAACAACGGCGGCGATGGCTTTGAGGGTCTCATCTACAAGGGTGTCATCGGCACGTACCTGCATGGCCCGACGCTGCCCAAGAACCCCGAACTCGCCGACTGGCTCATCGCGCACGCCCTCGAGCGCCGTGGCGACACACAGGCCGCCGCCCTGCTGCCGCTCAAACCCCTCGACGACACCTACGAGCACGCCGCCCACGACGCCGCCATGAAGCTCCTCCCCTAACGCCCCAACCACCACAAAGGGGACAGGTACCTTTGTGGTGGTTTTCCAGTTTGCCAACGATATACGCGCCGGCAAAAAAGTCTGCTATACTCTTTCCCGCTGTCCCCATCGTCTAGCGGCCAAGGACGCCACCCTTTCAAGGTGGATATCGCGGGTTCGAATCCCGCTGGGGGCACCATTTGAAATGCAAAGCCCGTTACCCTTGTGGTGACGGGCTTTTTTCTTCTCCAACGCCGGGATTCGAACCCGACAGGGTGCGGAGCTGAGGAAACGCGTAAGCGTTTTCCAGCGCAGCACGCAAGGAGCGGAGCGACGCAGCGAAAGCGGGCGGCGCCAGCCGCACGCGGACATCCCGCTGGGGGCACCACAGAATCTGAGAAGCCCGTTACCAATTCGGTAGCGGGCTTTTTGCTACCCATACGCCGGGATTCGAACCCCGAAGGCATAAAATCACACTGTCATCCAAGGGCCCGTGGACAAAAAATAGCAAATATGAGTACTGTTACCAATTTAGTAACAGCGATTTCATGCCATCAGAAGGCGATTTGGACACAAGGCGGTGGCGCGCGCAGACGTGGTGTAAGAGCGTCCCGAGGTCCGTCGCT